>JAFXEA010000526.1 GCA_017521065.1 Kiritimatiellia bacterium
CGCCGCAACCACCGCTCCATATCCTCCCCCTGATTTTTTCGAGGAATAAAGATCTCAAAAAGTAGAATCAAGCATGTATTGCGTCACAGGGGGGGGAAAATGAAATAAAGCGCCCAAAGAGATGAAGAAGGATGAATGAACCCTTCTATCGTACTTCTAGGAGATGCAGGAACAGGTTTGAAAATCGGCAACGATAAGCCGCCAATCAAGCCCTTTTGAAGGGTCTGTCCCTTCAAGAATCAAGAGAAAGTATTAAATTAATCGAATATTTACGGCATCTTTTTAATTTATCTCACATTCCCGAAGGGTGTGTCCCTTGAATTTCTTGAATTTTACTCCCAAATGCAAATGAATATCAAGGCAATACGAAGGAGAATGGCATCATGCTTTGCGCTGATAATCAATGATTATGTTATGGACTACAAAATGTTACCCTTGGTGCAGGATGGAAACGCCGCACCGTATGTGTCCATTGGATTCACCCTGTAATATCAGCCAAATTGGGCAGAGGGAAAGCATCAGCTTCCACGTCCGAAGAACCTGCGGACAAACTGGTCATCCGATGAATTGCGCAGTTCGGCGGGCGAACCGATGGCGATCATTCCGCGGCGAGCCTTGTCGAACATCGCGCAGCGGTCCGCTATCTTGAAGATGCTCGGCAGCTCATGGGTCACGACGACAAACGTCGTGCCGCGGTCCTTGCGTATCTGAAGAATCAGGTCGTCCAGTGCACTGGACGTGATCGGATCAAGCCCCGCGCTCGGCTCATCGAGAAATATGATCTCAGGTTCGAGCGCAAGCGCACGTGCAATGGCGACGCGTTTCTTCATGCCGCCGGATATCTCGGACGGCATTTTCGATTCCGCATCGGCAAGACCCACCTGCGCAAGAAGCTCACGCGCCTTGTCCATGCGCTGCTTCTTCCTGAGCCGTGTGAATTCCTCAAGCGGAAGCATAACGTTCTGGAGACATGTCATGCTTCCGAAAAGCGCTCCGCTCTGGTACATGACCCCGATCTTGCGGAGAATGCGGCTGCGGTTCTTGCGGTTCATCTCCATTCCAAGAACGCGCAGAACGCCGCCCTGAACGGCGTTGAGACCTATCATGTGCCGCATGATCGTGGACTTTCCGCATCCGGACCCTCCAAGCAACACGAAAATTTCGCCGCGCCTGATGGAGAAACTTACGTCCTCAAGTATCTTCACGCCTGGATATCCGGCGTCCACATGCTCAAGCTCTATGACGTTCTCCATCTCCATTCACCTCATACCCCGAAGATGTAGCACACGACGGCCAGAAGACCGTCCGAGACGGCTATTGCGACAATGCCGCCGACTACGGCGTTCGTAGCAGCCACGCCGACACCGTCAGCCGTGTTCTTCGTGCGCATCCCAGCGGCACAGCCGATAAAGCCTACGAGCAGACCGAACAGAACACTCTTCGCCAGACCGAACGCGATCATAAACAACGAGGACGACGAAATCACATGGCTCCAGAACACGCTCGCGGGGATGTCCATTATCTGCAGCACAAGACATCCGCCGAGAAGTCCAGCGATCTCAGAGAATATCGTAAGCACAGGCATCACGAGAGCCGCTGCAACCATGCGCGGCAGGACCAGAAATCGTACAGGCGGCAGGCCCATCGTGGTGAGCGCGTCCAGCTCCTCATCCACCTTCATCGTGCCTATCTCGGCGGCGAACGCGCTTCCGGTCCTGCCCGCGAGAATGATCGCCGTCACGAGCGGTCCAAGCTCACGGAACAGTCCGATCGCGATCAGGTCGGCGACATACACCTCAACACCGAACATCTGGAGACTTGCGGCGGACTCGAAAGCGAGAATCAATCCAAGAAGCAGACCCACCAGCGTCGTTATCGGAAGGCCGTCAAAGCCTGCACGCTCAAATGCCAGCGCGCAGTCGCGAAAACGGAACTGGCGCGGCTTAAAGAGCATGATAAGACCACGCACCACGGTCTCACCCAGAAAAGCGCAGTTGGCGCGGAAACCGCTCGCGTACTCGCATGCGATACGTCCGACATTATATGCTATTCCGCGTCCCAAACTTCCGCCTCCGTGCCGTCCGCTGCAGATGAATCAAAGCTCCTCTATCGGAGTCTTTCGGCGCGAACCGGGAATGTCAGCGACAAAACGCGGCAAGGCAAGTCCGCCGATGCGATCGGCGCACTCGGCGGCGATCTCCTTCGCACGCTCAAGCGGCACGCGGAAATGCGAAATTCCAGCCACAGGATCGCACTGAAAAACATAGTACGGACGCACCCGTGCACGTTGAAGTGCACTGAACAGATCAAGCATCGCGTCGGCGGAATCGTTCACACCCGCCAATAGAACCGTCTGGCAGGACACGGGGATTCCCGCATCTACAAGCCTCGCGCATGCGGCGGCGGCTTCCGGCGTCACTTCCCCTGCGCAGTTGAACTGGGTGTTCACCCAGACCTTCCCGCAACCTCTCAATCGTTTTGCGAGATCTTCGGTTATGCGTTCAGGATTGACGCATGGAGCACGCGTACAGAGACGAACCACGTCCACCTGCTCAAGAGAAGCGAACGCCTCGACGAAACGCAGCACCTCATCATCCGGCAGCACAAGCGGATCCCCGCCCGAAAGAAGCACGTCGCGCACAAGAGGACGCGACTTAACGTAGTCGAGACAGTCCTGAAGCTCTTCATCGGAACGGACAACATCAGCGGACTCGAGAATCCCCTTGCGCGTGCAGTGGCGGCAGTTCATGAAGCAGCTGTCGCTGGTCATCACGAGAACCCGGTCCTCGAACCGCTGCTTCAGTCCATGGACTCCGGAGGCCTCGTCCGTCTCGCCGAACGGATCGGCGGAATAATCATCGTCCTCATCGAACTCACGGACGTCCGGCTCCAGCTGAAGACGGAACTGCTCGCATTCGGCCGCAAGCTGCTCTGCATATCTGCAGGCGTGTCTCGGAAAGTTTATCATGGATAGTCCGCGGGCAGTGTCATGATCTCGCAACCATCGTCTGTGATTGCGACAGTATGCTCCCAATGGGCGGCATACGAGCCGTCCTTGGTCCTGACGGTCCAGTCGTCACGATCCACATACGTTTTTGCGCCAGCCTTCGTAAGCGTGATCATCGGCTCGATGGCGAGCGTCATGCCAGGCTTCAGGACAAGCTTCGTACCGGGTTTTCCGTAGTTCGGAACCTGCGGATCTTCGTGCACGGTACGCCCTACGCCATGCCCGATCCAATCGCGGACGACTCCGAAACCGGCATCTTCCGCAACCTTCTGGATTGCATATCCCACATCGCCGAGATGCACACCGGGGCCGCATGCGGCAATGCCGGCGGCAAGACACTTCTTGGTCGTCTCCACCAAACGCACAATCTCAGGATCCGACACACCCACCATCACGGTGCGGCTTGTGTCGCCGTTGAAGCCATTCTTCCGAACGCCGACATCGCATTTCACGATATCGCCAGGCTGGATTATGCGTTCACCTGGAATGCCGTGAATCACCTCGTCGTTCACGCTCACACAGAGATGACCAGGGAAACCCATATAGCGGTAGAAGCTGGCCTTCACCTTGTTGTCGGCGCAATACTGCTTTACGATATCGTCCAGCTCCCTTGTGCGCATACCAGGCATCACGGCGCGAGCGCAGAGGTCTCGAACCTCTGCGCTCATCTGGCAAGCCTCGCGCATACGCGCCAGCTCGTCCTTGCTCTTGATGTCTACTTTCACATCGCGGCCTTGAACGCCTCTGCGTTCTTTTCAGGACCCTGATCGCCATCGACGACACGAAGGAGACCCTTCTCCTTGTAGTAGGCGATCAGCGGTTCGGTCTGCTGATGATAGACGACAAGGCGGTCCTTCACCGTCTCGGGATTGTCGTCCTTACGGATGACGAGATCTGCGCCGCACTTGTCGCACTTGCCCTCAACCTTCGGAGGAAGCGCCTTCACGTGGTATCCAGCCTTGCAGGCGGGGCACGTGCGGCGACCGGCAATGCGATCCTGGATCACGGAGTCGGGCACGTCGATCAGCACCACGGAGCGGATCTCGGCGCCTGTCTTCTCGAGAATGTCGGCCTGCGCCACATTGCGCGGGAAGCCATCGAGAAGCATGGTGACGTCGCCAGTGGACTCGGCGATTACATCCTTGATCATGGTGGCTATGAGCTCATCTGGGACGAGCTTTCCGGCTTCCATGAAGTCCTTGGCGGCCTTGCCCGCCTCAGTGCCTTTCGCAACGGCACCACGCAGAAGGTCTCCAGACGAGACGTGCTTGAGATTAGCGTTCTCGGCTGCGAGCTTAGCCGCAACCGTACCCTTGCCCGAACCGGGCGCACCCAGCAAAATAACTATATTCATAATGAGGGGGTATTATAGCACAATATTCACCACAACTCGGGAGAAAATCATATTTTCTCGGTCAGGAGTTCGACAAAAATCTCACCGTCCTTGTTCTGCACTGAGAGAACTGACATCTCGCCTTTGGTGTGGAGAAAGGTGCAAACAACCATCCGCAGCCGCCCCTGATGCCCTGTGCTGGCGCATTCTTGCAAACGCCGCCGTCCCCCTAGTCCTGTCGGACGCATTGCATGCGTCCGACCTGTTGCCCAAAATGAGAATTCACTTCTCTTGCTTTTGATGAGACGGTGAATAAATGAGAACATGGTTCGGACTGATTCTCAAGATTACGGTTTCTGAGAGGATTAGCAAGATTACGGCTCGGACGAAATCTTATGTATCTCTAAAAAACGCTATTTCACAAAACCGCCAGATTCACGAGCGAAATTAACACTCTTTTCAGGGTCCCACCCCAATTATTCCCCAATTATTCCAATTATTCCTTGCCCTCGTTCTACAAGACGACCGCAAACCCGGCTTTGACCGCAAATATAGCCAAAACCGCCATCAACGCCTTCAAAGCCGAGATGTGCGAAACACAAACAGATATTTTCATAAAACGACCTCGAATTCTATTTCAAAAAACATTCAACAGATATTCGTTTAGCATAAGAATTATTCGCATCCTTCCCATTCAAAATTTCAAAGGGTGCTATTCATCGATTTCAATCTCCAATTTTCCGCCTGCAGTCACTTCAGATGTCAATATCCAACGGCGGTCGAGCGTCAGTCCATTCAGCTTGACGCCCTTTATCCGCCACGCCCCTGGCTTTGTTCTTGGCGCCTGGATTTCAAACATACGCCCCGAATAATACCTTGGATCAAGACGTATCTTCACCGACTTGAACACAGGTGCCGTGAGATACCATTTGCCGTCACCCGGGCAAAGCGGATGCATGCCTATGGACGCAAGAACGTACCATGCGCTCATCTGTCCGACATCCTCATTGCCGCAAAGCCCGAAAGGTCCGGTCGCGTAGGCCTTCTCACATATCCTGCGTGTCCATCGTCCCGTTTCATCCGGCTTTGTTGAATGCGCAAACAGGAACGGCAGTGTATGGCACGGCTCGTTCGGATGGTTGTATCCGTCGTTCCAGCGAAAATCATCCGGCACAACGGAGAAAAAGCGTTCCAGTTCCTCCGTAAACCTGCGCCTCCCCCCCATCAGGCGTATCAGTCCTTCAATGTCGTGCGGAACAAACCATCCCTGTTGCCATGGATTGGCTTCCATGCATCCCTGCCCGTGCTTCTCGCGTCCCTGCCACTCAAGCCAGCCGCCATCTGCGGTACGCGTGCGCATCCACCCGACCTCCTTTGACCAGCAGTTGGTGTAAGACTGAGCATAGCCCAAATATCTCGCGGCGATCTCCTTTTCTCCGAGCATTTCCGCAATACGCGCACAGCACCAGTCGGCATAGGCGAACTCCAGCGTCTCCGAGAGGCTGCCGGGCTTGTAGCCAAGACGGCGGTCGTTCCCCTCAGCCTCCAGGGAACGACATGCAAGGTCAAGAGCCAGACGAGCATCAAAGGTGCGAATCCCCTTCTCCCATGCGTCTGCCATGACAGAAACAAGAGGCTGGCCAATCATGCATCCTTGCGGACATCCAAAAATATCCCAACGGGGCAAGGTCTTGCGTTTACCAGAAACCACAGTATCCATCATTGAATTGATAGTATCCGATACAACGTCAGGTCGCAACAGAGTGTACAGAGGAAACGCACTGCGGTATACATCCCATCCGGAGAAGACCGTTCTGCGCGTAAAGTCATGTCCATTCAGCACTGCCCTTCCAACTTCACGCGGATCGATGAATGCATGATACAGAGCCGTTGCGAAAATGGTGCGCTCGGCATCCGTTCCTCCTTCGATTTCAATATTCCCAAGTGCATTGCTCCAGCTCTTGCGTGCCGCACACCGCATGTGTTCGAAATCGCAATCCGCTGGAGTCTGCGGAATATCGGAGAACGATATGGCCACATGTACCGATACCGATTCGCCCGCCTTGACGGGAAATGTCATCCGCACAGTGCAGTTGCTGGAACCGCCAAAGACATCAACCGTATTGGGTGTCCGCGAAAGCCTCCCCGCGAATCTCAGCGTATAATCGACCTTACCTTTCCCCCGTCCCCAACCGCCGTCGCGGTGGTCACATACGATTTCACCGGAGAACGTGTCCTGACCTGTCATTGTGAAACTCTGTCTGCCGAACCGCTTTGCGCGCCACAATTCGCCAATGCGCCTGGCGAGATCAAACCTCACGATTCCATCACCCTCTCGTTCATAGGTAAAACGTAGCATTCCAGACGTACGGGATGCCGTCGCTTCTGCCGTCACTGCCGCATCGACTAGTCTCACGCGGTAGTATCCGGCGGACGCGCTCTCCTCGTCGTGGGAAAAAGCGCTCTTCGGCAAATCAGACGGCATAACCTGAAGATTGCCGAATTCGCCGTAATATCCGATTCCGCTCATATGCGTGAAACTGAAACCCTCTATCGTGTCGTGAACATACGAATATCCTGATCCGTTGTCACCGCCTGTCACGGTATCAGGAGAAAGCTGCACCATACCGAACGGAGTTGTAGCACCGGGGAAGGTTTTGCCGAAACCATGAATGGCCTCATTACCGCGAAGACCGGATTCAGGATATGTCACAGCACCGATGAACGGATCAATGCAATCCACCATTTCCGATGCACAAACACCTCCGCAGAGAACCAACATCGTACATACAACACTAGCTATTTTGTTCATTTTCATCTGCACCCCATAACTTCAGCGCGCTTGATATATTCATCCTGCTCTTTCCGTGGAATGTCATTCCACCGAATATTCCAACCAGCCACCCTTACTTGGAGATTCTCATATCGTTGTGGATACAACTGCGCCTCACGCAAAAGCTCCGGTGAAACAACATTGATATTGATCGCAACACCCCCACCCGAAAAAAAGCGTTCAACAATTTTCCTGAAAACTACCAACCCCTTGGGACCCAACACCTGTGTAGGATGAATCATAATGTCGTAAATTGAACCGCAGGGGAAATTACGAGGTCCAAGGGCTCCCATACTTATGATCGATCCTGACACACCTTCAGTTTCAGAACCAACAGAGGGTGAAATATTCCTTGAAAAATGGTCACATTTGTTACGTCCATCTGGGGTTGCTGAAGCGAGTATTTGAGCACCCCTGACAAATCCGCGGGAAGTCAACCCATAGCACACAAATTTACCGCCACGTCCGTTAGGTTGGCCGACAAAACGCCTTGAGAAAGACTCGGCCACCTCCTTTGCCAACGCATCGGCATACTTGTTTCCACACCCCCATTTAAACGTCGAACGCTTCACCTTGAGCTGTAACTTCTCGTAACCATTCCAGTCCATCCGTAGTGCCTTGCCGAGTTCCGGCAAAGAAATTTCGCAACGGTCATAGACAAATTCCTTAACTGCAAGAAGTGAATCAACGGCAGTGCCGAACCCGTTCATTCCTATTGCGGTATAATTGTAATCATAGCCAAGCGAAAAAGCATCTACACCACGTTCAATCGCAGACGGAACAGCAAGCGAAAGCATCAATGCCGGATTTATCTCAGCAAGATGTTTCTCATTCTCTACAAGCAACTGGACAGTTTTGTCTAAATTTGCATGCATAATGGACAAATACGCATCCTTGAAATCATCAAACGTCGGATATGCCGCACCTGACTCAGCATTCCTAAGCACCTCCACCACAGGTTGCGGCATATGAAATTCTGTGGCGCTCGTACAATTGCCGCGTGCACGGGGCAAATATTCAAAACACCCCCAAATCAGCAAATCTTTCGAATCCGACTCCGGCAATCCGACAGCCTTCATCGAATCCATCATATTGGGTTCGCTCATAAGCACAAGAGAGCGATGCCGCCGAAGCATATCTAGCGCAAGATTCCATATTCCATCGGGGGTATCAGGACCTATCTTGAGTTGGAACTTGGGAGTTGGAAGCGCCTCTCGGTCAACAACCTCAAGGATGATGCGAGAAAGTTCATTATAGGCAGACCTTCCATCGAGATTGACTCCACCAAGATATATGGGATGCCCCCAATAATTGTCAATCGAACCAAACTGCCAAATAAAGTGGCGGAACTGTTCCCTAAAGGATTCCTCTGTCGTACGTCCCGCCGCTACATCCCGCAGATAGTACGGTTCCCATATGCGATCAATATTACCCATTGTACGAACCTGGAAATAATTGAGCGGCTCAGAAAGAATGAAATAAACCATTGTAAATTCCATCAGATCGAAACATGTCTTCGGCGGTTCAACCCTCAAACGCTCCAACGACTCAATCTGCAGACGCATCATCGGCGAATCTGCATCCGGATGGCCCTTTGCCACACGGATCAGCCTATCGACAAATCGCATCATAGCGGCCGCGGCCCGCTTCTCCGCCCGATAGAAAGGCGTTTCGCTCTTAATGGCATCAATGCGCGCCTTCATCCCAGGGAATCCGATCTTAACCATGTCATCCCAGTCTGGAGCAGAGTGATCAAAGTCCTTGCCAATAGTAGCGCGAGCCTCCTGATACATCTTAATCATTTCATCCCTAAGCCCTGGAGAGTATTTGTCATCCACTTCCGCAGCATGCGATTTCAGGATGACCGAACTTGGACGAGCATGACGGTCCCATGCGGAAATGGCTGGAAAATAGTCATATTTTGAAAAGCCAATCTGCACGTTGTCGACAAGGAAATCAAAAATCCGTGCGCTAACATCATACCAGTCTTCTCGACCAGCTCGCCAGCCAGAGGCTTCGGCAATGTGCTTTACACCAGCACGAAGAGCATCATTGTCCAATCCTGTATTTGGATCAGCAAGATTCATCCTCCATTTCCATTTGAGATACTGAGCCTCATTTGTGATGACATTAGGCCGATTTTCTTTCCTAACAGTATATTGATGACCACCTTCATTGAACGGCACACCACCATCAGGGATTTCAACCCCTGTTGAAAGCATCGCAGCAAACAAAAACAACAATAC
>JAFXEA010000527.1 GCA_017521065.1 Kiritimatiellia bacterium
GAGAATACATATTCGGGGGTCCAAACCGAGGCGAGTTCCACGCGGTTCGTATCCTTCCCGATCATCGTGTACGCGAACGCCGGCGTGCCGTTCGTCGCGTCGCCGCTCCGCGTGTCTCCCGTGAGAATCCCGGCCAACGCGGCGCGCTCCGCCGCAGCGGCGGCGAGCTCGGCGCGGATGCGCTCCTTCTCCTCGCGCGTGGGGGTCCCTCCGTTGGGCGTCGTCGCGAACATGCCGAGGCTCAGGAGCAGGAATGCGAACAGGGCCGGAACCGCAAGCCGCGCGAGCGCGCGAAGCCCCGCGCAGAGCGGGCGCGCGAGGACGATGGCGCAGAAAACGAGCACGGTCCAGCGTCCGACCGCGGTCCAGTCGACGGCGTGCGTTTCCCCCACCGACGCAAACGCCGTCGCGGCGCATGCCATGCACAGTGCTGTCGCGAAATGTTTCATCTGCCTGTGCAGATATTATACCATTTCGCAAACACGATGTGGCAAGGCGGCTACACCTCAGAAATAGCCGCGTCACTCCCAAGCTGCGACGCACATCTGCCGCGTTGCCAGGGGGTCCGTCGCTCCGCGACGGACAAGCAATACTTGCTTTGGCCGCGACTCAGCCGCTGTGCAAATTATTGACGCGCCGCCGAAACCGCAACAACCCGCACGGCGAAATTGTCTACCGATATCCGCCGCCCACGTTTTGATGTTTTATAAAACATGAAAACCAATCCCAAGACACGCCGGCAGAACAAGGCCGCATGTCGCGGCTCATGCTGAGCACAGACAACGTTCTATTTGCTATAATCTTCTTGCACAAGCAAATCTATAGAATAGTGTCAAAAGCCGATATCCTACGCTACTTCATTTGCAAGCCAGGCATGCAACTATGATGGTAACAACCAACATTGCGAGTGAAACCCACGTTATAAACGTCCGCATCTTTTGCTTTGCAATTTTCTTTTCCCGCTCCGCCTCCAGTTTTTGCTTAATCTTCTCACTTATTTCTTTCGCAATTTTCTCATTTCTCTTTATCTCTCTCAAAGCCGCAATATATACAGTACCAGGAACAGTCACTCTCATGGCCGGAGACGCAATGTCAAGCAACGTCCAGGCACCGCCTACCGCCCAGCCAATAGGTCCCGTTACAATTGATATGGTTTTAGTCAGAGCTGCATTAGCGCCAAATGCAAGACCTCTTCCAAGAATCGCCGTCGCCAATCCATTGACCAACATTACCATAACTTTATAGGACTCAAACCACCCATCCTGAAAATTGCCAATAGTGCGGATGCTCCCGTCCCCGTTACATTCAAAGATCCTGCCCCCAGTTCCTTAAGGATTTGCTCGCGCTGTTCTTCGCTCATCTTTGACCACATGCTTCTTAAAGATTTTTCCAGCAGAACCTTTTCGATGATCTCTGTCGGAGCACTCTTGTCATATGGGACTTTTTGATTGTCGCACACGTCTTCGAGTATCTCACGATATCGGACACCATGCCCTCGGAAAGTGTTTGCAACCGAGTTTCCTCCAAAGAGCTGGAAATCGGCTATAATTGCAGAAACGTACTTTGTGTGATCTGGTCTATATCGCTTGTAATCGGGATTTATATCAAGATAGTTGGTCGCCGCTTTTAGTAGTATTGATACTAACGGATCAAGTTGCTCCTTGGTGCACTCCGAAAGAAAGTCAAGTTCATAATCGCCTGGGACTCGTTCCATATATTTCTCCTTTCGTTAACCAAGAATCAGTATGTCATCGTCACCAAACTGTCGTTGGGTTTCCGAATCAAGTTCTTCAGCGGTAATGACTTCCATGTCCTGCGCATCGACAACAGTATTTTTATCTTGGTCGTACAAACAATGAACAAGCTGATAATTGCCAGTATCGAGCCGCTCTTTAATGGAAACCGCAAGCACCCTTCGTTTTCCATCGTTCAACAGCGAACGCCGAAAGCTATCCATAAAATATGCGCGTACATTTCTCGCGAAATCGCACACAGCCACGAAAAACTTCTGAATCAAGTTCCAGAATGCACCAAGCAGTTCCTTGATAATCTTAAACATTCGCTTCCCCCGTACTGACCTTTTGGATGGCATATTCGCCGGCATTTAGCTTCTCGCGAATGCTTTCTCCTACCGAATCGGCCTTAGATTTACTCATCCGACCACATTCTATCTTCATCTTTTCCACTGCGTCCCTTTCCGATGTGAACCCGCGAATGAAATCCGAAAGCTCAAACGCCTTCTTGCCGCTTACCGCGCCGCGGCAAAGTACCTTCAAGACGGCATTCTTGATCTCGCGTCCAGAAAACCCCTTTGTGATTTCGACCAGGCGGCTGACTCCATCCTCATCGATCGGTTCAACAAAAGGCAACCTTGCCGGAATCTTCTGGCGGATCAGCATTCTGCGACAATCATCATCCGGAAGGTCAAACTTTATGGAGAAAAGTAATCTGGATTCAAAAGCCTTGTCGTAATTTCGTAAAAGATTCGTGCAAAACACCACAACACCGGCATGGTCTTCAAGAAGCTGAAGCAACTTGCTCCTCAGTGAGTTTACAGCCTGGTCACTGCTCGACGAAATGGATGTCAGACGTTTCCCAAGAAACGAATCCGCTTCATCAAAAAAGAGGACCGCATCTTTTTCCTTTGCAGTGCGGAAGATGTTCTCTAAGTTTTTTGGTGAGTCCCCAACATACTTGGATTCAATCTCCGCGAAATTTGCAATAATGATTTTGCATCCAAGGCGCTGCGCAATGCCGTGTGCAGCCATTGTCTTTCCTGTCCCTGGAGGACCGTAAAAGTTCACCACTGACCTCCGATTCCTGTCCACTTCTCCGAAGCCCCATGTTTCATAAATCAGATCCTGATGCTCCAGAATAGCAACAACATCTTCTATCTGGGCGCGGACACCTTCTGGGATAACAAGATCTTCCATCGAATATTTCGGTTCAACCGCATAAAAAGACACAAGGCCATCACCTGCGATCAAATTTGCAACATCCTCTTTAGGCATGTTTTTTTCATCGTAATTAGTGCTTGCCATAATGCGAAACAGCACCCCTTTCCCATCTGGTGTTACAGCTTCACTATACCGTCTCCTAAGCCACGCATCGAAGACCCCCTGCCATGCCCGTTGTGAATCGGTCTTCCGAACTCCAGACCACTGATATGAAAAACATTCCGCGTCCAAGTCGCACGGGATTATCTCCACCACCATTCCCGCACAATCGGGAATGGGATGGATTGAAAGATAATCCCTTATGAGCAAGACAAAGTCACGATATATGCCCAGCCGTTCCTTGCCCACACGAAGTTGAACTCGGTCTTTGCTCATGCCAAATGATCACTGAAGGATAATCATGTCCTTGTCGTTAAACACGGAAAGCAGGTCCGCGTCAAGCGAGCGGGCATTAAATCTTCCGAACGGAAGTTCGACCTTGTTTGTTCGCTTATTGAAAGCACAAAGCGAAACCAATGCAGATTCTCCCTCGCGCTTCTCCTTAATCGCAACAGCAATACGATCTGGCGAAGCCTTGAGCATTTCTATAACACCTGGCCGCTTAAAGAAAGCAACCACATCACCAAGTGTCAAAACGTCAACATCCGCCGTCGCGATCGATGCACTCTTTATGCACTTAACGACGGCAAACGCCATTGCGAGTACAATTGCAATGCCGAGGGCAATCAACAGGAATTTCATGGCTGCTCCTTATTTGAGTACAATCATTTCCTTCCCGTTGAATTGACGTTCTGTCTCTTCGTCAATTTCTTCGGCGGTTATGATTTGAGAATCCTCTTCTGGATTGACCAGTTCGTTTGAGGACTTATCAAAGAGGCAGTTAACCACTTGATACTCTCCTGACGATAGCTTCTCCTTGATCGACACAGCTATTCTATTTTGGTCCGCCTTTAGCTTTAAAAGCCTGGTTGGATCTTTAAAGAACGCAACGATGTTGCAAATGAATGACACAAGCTTGAAAAAGACCTTCTTAATGAAGTCCCAGACTCCGAGCAAAAGCTCCTTAATTTTTTCTAACATTGACTTGATCCTTTCTTATTTGAGAACGAGCATGGCCTTATCACCAAACATCTCCAGAAGTCCGGTTTCAGGGTTTGCCACTATCAGATGACACCACGGACACGTTATGGAGAAAGCGATTTCATTCTTCTCGTCACATGCCATAATGTCGAATACATATATGTCGCCCCTGGTCAGCAAGACGCATATGCGCATTCCCGGATTTAATGTGTAGGCCTGCTTTATGAATGCCAGAAGACTTTTAAAACCAAGTGTTTCATAGGATTTCTCTGAATACGCCAATGCAATTTTGATTGCCTCTGGCGAGATGGCTTTCACTGCATTCTCTGTATTCCTTTTAACGAGATCTATCATTTTTCCCATGATAGCATCACCGGATACAGCCTGTGTTTCAATCCATTTCAGAAGCGAATCCAACGCCGGAACCGCAGAGGCACGGATTGTATCGATCAATTTGGGCGATATCATTAAACTTTGACCTTTCCATTTACGCCGGTATCGCCGCGGAGACCGCCTCGCATGCATGAAAAAGAGCGCACGTCCCGTTCATGCACTCAACAGATGCCCTACCACAGGCAAACACAAATGCGCTAAGAGAAAATGCGCCCAGCTGGACGCACCCTCGCTTACAGGTCGTTTGTGTTTTGAAATAGTGGTAGTATTTCTGTTGAACGACGTGTAGCGTTGATGCTACATTGAATGAACGCCCGGCGGGAGGGGCTTTCGCCTTTCCGTTTTCCGGACTATGACCACGCGCCGCGCAGTGCGCCTCGCGAGATGGTCATATTATACCAAAATTTTGGTTCGGAAAACGGAGGGGAGTGGGAGAATGCAGACCCGGGCGGGGTGAATGTCCGTCGGTCGGACGACGCTCGGCTCAAATGGACGAGATGGTGACGAGGTGCTTCGCGAGGACCGCGAACAGGGCGGAGAGTCCGTAACCCGCGAGGATGATCCACATCGGCCAGTCGGTGAGGAGGATGCGCTCCGGACGCCCCACGTCCGCCTTCGAGTAGACGAGCTTCAGGTAGCGCGCTATGCCGAGCGCGACGAAGACGGCGGTCAGCGGAAGATACTTCGTCCCGAACCGCGCCGTCGTCTCCGGCGAGAGGGTGTACCACGTGTACACGGCGAGAGTGGCGAAGGCGGAGGCGAACATGAGGACGTCGAGCGCCACGGGGTGGTAGCGCTTCAGCGCCTCGCGCGACTCCGCGGCGACCTGGAGCTCGTGCCGGCGCTTCGCGAAGGCGAGGAAAAGCGACAGCGCGAACGCGCAGCCGAGGAGCCATGCCGATATGCGAACGTCCATCGCCGCCGCGCCTGCGACAGCGCGAAGGACGAACCCGGCCGCTATCACCGCGACGTCGACGTAGGGGATGCGCTTGAGGAAGCCCGAGTACGCGCACTGCATCACCGAGTATACGAGCAGCACGGCGAAGCCGAGCGTGCGGTCCGGATGGCGGAAGACGAGGAAGCACGGGAACATCAGCCCCGCGGCGAAAAGCGAAAGAGCGACCCTCACCGCGTCGATGCGCGAGACGAGACGCGCGGCGACGGGCCTGAGGCGCTTCACCGGATGCAGCCTGTCGGCGTCGAAGTCGGCGACGTCGTTGAGAAGGTAGAACGCGCTCGACACGAGGCAGAACGCGGCGGCCATAGCGGATACCAGGACGAACGGACGCCACCCGCGCGCCATCGCGGCCTGAGAGGGATCGGCCACCGCGAAGAACCACGCGAGGAAGACGATCCCGTTCTTCGTCCACTGGTTCACGCGGATCGCCCGCAGCCATACGCCGATGCGCTCTCTCACTTCGGAGTCCCCCAGCGGATTATGCCCCAGAGGAGCGAATGGTGCGTGCAGGTCGCGCGCTCCTCGCGTTCGTAGAACGTCCAGAACTTCGACCAGCTGCGGTCTATCGCAGGAACCCAGCGTATCGGGAAGAGCGCCAGCAGGCGCGACGTCTTCACGCCGTCCTTCGTGTCCGATTCCCAGAAAGGCCACAGGCGGAAGTACGTGTCGTCCCTCCTGCTCGTCCAGAACGGAAACACCCGCGTCTCGTCTTCGTACAGCTCGACGAGCTTCCATCCGAAGCGCGTGACGGACCCTGAATCATCGCCCTCCGAATACGAACGCCAGTCGACGCGCTCGTAGAGCGGCCATATCGAA
>JAFXEA010000528.1 GCA_017521065.1 Kiritimatiellia bacterium
AACATCACGTCCAGATCGCCCCAGTGGACATCCGTCCAGAACTGCTTGACGGCTCCGGCGATGACGGGTCCGCGCCACACTACTGGGTCGGTGGGGTCTTCAACGAGCATGTTGAGGGACATGATGCGTATGCCGCCGTTGGTTACGACCGGCTCAATTCCGTGTTCGCTCTGGATCGTACCGCCGGAGAGTCCGAACGCCTTGGGGATGGAAGGACCGGTGATGTCCGCATCAAGGATGCCGACCTTGAGACCCTTGCGGGCGGCGGATGCCGCAAGCATTGTGGTCACGAAACTCTTGCCGACGCCTCCTTTGCCGCTAGCGACGGCTATTACCTTCTTGACTCTAGAGGCGGCGTTGAGCTTTGCCGAAAAATCGAATTTTTCCTTGCGGTCTGCGCAATTCTTGCCGCAGCTGGAACAATCGTGTGTGCAACTTTCTTCTGCCATGATGTTATATTCTCCTATGACCGCATATTGTACCATATCGGGCGGATGCGGGTGCGCCATATTCAATAAGTGTCGTGAACTGTGCTCGGCTCGGGGTAGAATAGGATGATTTTCGTTAGGTTGATTGCATCATCGAGGGCCGTTTGATGAAACCTATGGCTTGAGCAGTTTATGCACGGGATGAATATAGAACCATTATCCATTTGTCGCATCTCAGTTTGAAGAAGAATCCTTAATGGCAAGTAGGTGAGTGTCCCCAAAATGCTTTATAGACGATACAGAATCGAGACAAGCTTTGGTAGCCTGTTTTTGCCGCCACTTCTTTCACTAAATATTTGCCTTCGTCAAGCATTTTCTTGGCTGCCTTCATCTTCACTTGGGTTATGTACTGGAGTGGAGTCATTCCGAGCTTCTGGCGAAAAGTTTTTGATATGGTGACATGTGAGTGCCCTGTTAATTCGACAAGATCGATTGTTGAAAATGGTCTGTTAAGTGCCGAATCTATTTGTCCGAGTGCGTCCGCCAGCCATTCGGGATTGATCGCATGGCACTCAGTGGAAGCCCGTTCTGCTATTCCTTTAGGAGATACATGATGAATTGGATGTGGCTTTTCTCTTGGAGTTTCCTTGATGATGGTCGTTAGCACTCGTGTCGCCGAGAATCCTATACTGTATGCGTTAGGGTCGATGCTGGAAAGCGGAATTTTTGCAAAAGCGCAGAGAAGTCTGTCGTCATCCACTCCAAGAATCGCCATTTCTGTTGGAACGTCAATGTCAACCTCCTCCGCCAGTTGCATGACATTAAGGGCCAGGAGATCATTTGCCGCAAACACAGCCACAGGGCGAGAAAGCTTTTTAAGCCATGACTTGAGTTCGTCTCTATTGATTATCGAACTTATGTCCGTGTTGAAGAATGCCCTTTGGTCCTGGACAAGGGAACATTCTTTTACAGAGGCATTAAATCCATGTCTTGCTAATACATCGGAGAACGCCTGTCGTCGCTTGTTGGAGAATGCAACACCTTTGAATCCCACAAATGCAAAGTTTTTATGTTGTTTGGCGATGAAATGCTCGGCGGCAAGAAAACCTATCTTCTTATGGTCGGAGTTTACGCCGAAAAAGCCAGGATATTCCCGTTGACAGAAAACATCCACCACAGGCAATCCCGTCCGTTTCAGTTGGCGTGCGATGTTGTCGTTTGCGATACGGGCGATTATTCCTTGACAACCGTCAAATGTTCTACTGTTCAGCTTGTCATTCGGGTTAATCCAAGTAAGTCTTAGCGAGTGAGAACAGTTGGCGTATGCGGCAACTCCATCTATGAGGCGACGTCCGTATTCGCTTGAACATTCTGTCAAAACAGCTATTTTCATATGTGTGAATTGTATCACAAAGATGTTGTGAAGTGTGCATGTGCATTACTGATACATAAAACATTGTTTACGGAATCGTATAATGATTTTGGGTTTGGCAAGGTATGTTCCATGATATAATCTATCACGAAAAATCAATTGGGACATATGATATGCGAAGAGACATGAGCAGAAGAGATTTTGTGCGCGGTGTGGCGGCATCAGGTGCTGCATTGGCGTTTCCGGCAATAATTCCGGCTTCGGTTCTTGGTGCAGATGCGCCAAGCAATATAATAAATGTGGCGCAGATTGGATGTGGGCGCATTGGACTTACGATGGATGTCCCTGGTTTTCTGCGGACCAAGGGTGCTCGTATCGTTGCCGCCTGTGATCTTGACTCGCGCCGACTTGGGTATATGCGTTCGTTTATCTCCAAAAAACAGGGCGGGAAATCTCCAGGATCGATTGTCGGAGTAAAGGATTTCCATGATATCCTGACCCGTACGGATGTGGATGCCGTTTCGATTTCTACTCCCGACCACTGGCATGCACAGATAGCCATTGAGGCTGCATTTGCAGGAAAACATGTCTATATGCAGAAGCCGGCATCTTTAACAATACGTGAAGGGCGACTCTTCTCTGACGCAATATCTGAGACTGGGCGCACATTCCTGCTTGGCTCGCAGCAGCGCTCATGGAGACAGTTCCAGCGAGCCTGTGCGTTTGTGCGTGAAGGACGTCTCGGTAAGATAAAATCCATCGAGGTCGGTCTGCCGGGTGATCCAGGCGGCGGTTCGACGGTGAAGATGCCCGTGCCGGACTGTTTAGATTACGATTTCTGGTTAGGATCCACACCTGATGCATACTATACGGAAGACCGTGTCCATAGTCAGATGGCCGATGTCGTAAAGGCGGTGAATTCCCGTCCCGGCTGGCTTCGGTGTGAACAGTTCGGCGCCGGCATGATTACCGGGTGGGGATCTCACCACCTTGACATCGTCCATTGGGCTATGGGTTGGGAGAAGATCGGACCTCGCTACATAGAAGGCAAGGGCAGGTTCCATACTGGTGGACTTTGGGATGTGCATGGTGAATATGACATCACACTTACGTATCCGGACGGAACGCCTGTCAGGGTGTGGAATGAATTCCCCAATGGTGTCAGGTTCATTGGCGAGAAGGGCTGGATATTTGTAAGCCGTGGGGCGGCAAAGGCAACAGCAAGCGATCCGTCAATGTCTGGGCGCAGGCTTAAGGCGCTTGATGCAAGCGATCCAAAGCTGATATCCGGCGAACCGGAGGCGGAGCTTTATCTGAACGCGGTCAGGCAGCCTCAATTCCATCATCAGAATTTTGTGGATTCCATCAAGGCGAATGTTCCGAGCGAGG
The DNA here is from genome assembly GCA_017521065.1 of Kiritimatiellia bacterium. Taxonomy (GTDB): domain Bacteria; phylum Verrucomicrobiota; class Kiritimatiellia; order RFP12; family UBA1067; genus UBA1731. The sequence goes on from JAFXEA010000528.1 coordinate 3,190, forward strand.
TCACCGCCGAAACGGCGCATCGTTCCTGCAGCGCATGTCTGCTGTCATGGATTGGCATGAAACTTGGTCGCCGTCTTGAGTGGGATTGGAAAACCGAGCGGTTCGTGAACGACACCGAGGCGGATACGATGTTGGAACGTACGGAGCGTGCGCCTTATGGAGCACGTCGTGCCTATGAACGGTTGAGCAGAAAGTTCAAGGCTTAATGTTTGTTGCAAAAGTGCTTCACACAGGTAGATATATGAAAATGAAAAACATGCTTTTGGCTTCAGTTGTATTCCTTGCAGCCGGATTGAACCCATTCACGGCTGATGCGCAGAGAGTAGACACGGCCTCTTCAGGTTCGGTGGATGTTCTTATATATACACGTTGGGATTTTGCAAAAGACGCCAAAACCGGTAAGGGGGTCAAGGGCGGCATCTATGGACCTCGCAAACTGAAGCCTTATCTACACGACTCTACCTATCAGGGCGCCGAAGAGACACGTCGTTACTTTACCGCAAACGGTTTTAGATGTCTTGTGACCGAAGACCCCGCTTTTTTCACTTCGGATGCGATGAAGAGCCTTAAACTTATTATGCTCTGCAGCTGCAACCATGAACTGTTTGATACGGATGCACAGCGCGAAGCATTTTATGCCTTTGTTAAAAAAGGAGGTGGTTTGCTTGCCGTACATTCTTCCAGCGCATGTGAACGGGGAAGTGAGAGATTCCGTAAGTTTCTTGGAGGCGCTTTCGAACGGCATTATGCAAAACATCAAAGAGTGCCATTTCGTCGTGCGGACAGGTCTCATCCCGCAATTGCATGTCTCCCCGCTGATTACGTATGGGCGGATGACGAGATATATTTGAATCATCCAGACGAAGCGTCGGTGCGCCCCACCCTGATACTGGAATGGAATGATGTGCTTCCGGAAAGCCGCAAAAGAGACAAGCATGGATGTCCTAAGATCGGTGGACATATCCTTGAATGGTGCAAGATGTATGGCAAAGGACGTATCTATTACACCGCTCTTGGACATAATCCTGAGGATTGGGGCAAGATGGAATGGCAGATGCATCTTCTGGAGGCGGCGAAATGGGCTATGGGAATGACCCCTGATCGCGTAGGAGATGAATCCGCCAAGCCTGTAGTACGCACCACAATCGACGGTGTGGAATGCGTGGAAGGGGAAAAGACTGTTTGGAAGTTCAATATCGCCAACCGTGAAAACAAACCGTTTGTGCATCCGCTCTGTCTGCCGGATGGACGTTGTGTGACGGATGCCCGTCCAAAGGATCATCCTTGGCATCTTGGTCTTTGGTTCTGCTGGAAGTACATCAACGGACTCAACTACTGGGAGCCGCGTAATCCGCCGTACAGCAATCTTTTCCCTGCGGGTATGACGGTATTGAAGGATTTCAAGATTGTTCCTAAGGGCGGCGCCTGTGAGGTTACACTATCCATGTGGTATGGGCCGCGCACCGAACCGGGAAATGTCTTGCTGGAGGAGGAGCGCAAGGTCTGCTTCTCTGAACCTGACGAAAAGGGCGCGTACAAAATCCGCTCTACACATGTTTTTACGGCAAAAGACAAGGTGAACCTTGATGCGCGGAGGCCTGTCGCATACGGCGGATTTTCTTTGCGTATGGCGAAAATGATGCGTGGATTCGAAATTCATGGCATTGGCGGAGAGCCTGATGCAAAGAAGAACATCGGCGGACCGAAAGACATGACAGCGGTCAGGTATGTGGATCCTAAGAACGGACATGGCATAGAGATGAAGATGCTTGCGCCTCTTGACGCCGAACGCATCTACACATGGAGTGACCATTGCTTTGTCAATCCGATGCCGATATATGAAAGGGCGAAGGAACTATCTCCAGGTGATACATTTACCCTTGATTATGAGGTGTCCGTGTTTTGATGGTGTGAGAGGGAATTAGCCCCAAAAGGAGGAAGTATGAAAATCAGGAAAGATAAAGGCGTTGAAGGCAAGGTGTGTGTGGTGACTGGCGCAGCAGGGGTGCTGTGCGCCAGCCTCACGGAGGACCTGCTCCGGCACGGTGCGAAGGTTGCGGTTCTCGATCTGAGAGGCGGTGTCGCCAAGTCATTATGCGACAGACTTGCCAAAAAGGGGTTTGAGGAGACACTCGCCGTTGAGGCGAACGTTCTTGACAGGGAGTCGCTTGTGGCGGCACGAACCGCTGTGTTGAAGAAGTGGCGCAGAATTGATGTGTTGGTGAATGGTGCCGGTGGAAATCATCCTAAGGGAACTTGTCCTGCCGAGCAGATCGAAAAGGATACACCCCTGGAAGATACGTTCTTTGGTATGGGACAGGAGGGCTTTGAGGCCGTCAACAGGCTTAATTTTATCGGGACATTCCTTCCTTGCCAGGTGTTCTGCGAAGCGATGCTCAAAAATGGCGGTGCAGTGCTGAACTTCTGTTCCATGGCTTGCTGGCAGCCTATGACAAAGGTTGCGGCTTATGGTGCGGCTAAGGCTGGAGTGATGAATTTTACGTCTTTCCTTGCGACGCATCTTGCGCCAATGGGAATACGCGTCAATGCGATTGCACCAGGATTCTTTATCACAAATCAGAATCGTTTTCTCCTTCTT
>JAFXEA010000529.1 GCA_017521065.1 Kiritimatiellia bacterium
ATCTCGCGCATTGATTGCCGAAATGATAGTCAAAACACTTCAGTACAGGGAGAAAACGCAGGATGTATGTCCATCTGTTCTGCCTGGTTTGAAATGGAATGGGATGACCTCCAACAACAATGGGGTGCTTCCTGAAGCCGAAAAGTCAGGATGCTTGGTTCGACGGAAACTATCTGAGATGCCGATATGGCCATGCGAGACAGGCTGCAAGGTGAAGCGGCTTTCGGATGGGGCTTTCCGTAGCACGATAACCGTAAATCATGAAACTTCGGAAGATGGTGGCCACTACAAACGCAGTTCGCCGGCCGTGGCGGTCAACCTATCGAAAGGGAATCCGCCTGTCAACCTCAATGATTATGGATTCCTCAGGTTTGACATACGGTACCATTCAAACCGTTCGGCAGAACAAGTCGGAAAATGGCCTCATTCGATACTTTTCACAAGTTCGTCCGAGGCGGGAAAAAGAACACATTCCTCAATACTTCCGGATACCGAACCTGCCGCCGATCAGTGGCACAGTTGCCTTTATTCTCTCGACAGGTTAAACTTCTCGGCCATTGAACGTAGGAACATAAGTCTCTTGCGGTGGATGTTCATGGAACGCGACTATAACCACGGTGATGTGCTTGAGTTTGAGATCCGCAATGCTGAACTGATAGGGGCCAAGTGTCCTATTGTCCTCTCATTCTCTGCTTCTGCCGCAATCTCACCCGCTCAGTCGGTCGTGTGGAACGCCCGTGTGTTCGGCCCAATTCCTCCATCAGGAGCGAAAGGAAAGATCGTAATGCGCAGAAGCGACGGTACTGTAGTTGGTTTGAATGGTATCAGTGTCACGCAGCCAGAGGCGAAAGGGGTGTTAATCCCGCAGAAGACCCTTGCGGCCGGAGAATATCTTTTGGAGATTATGTTCGACAAAGTGGACGGTGTGCAGGGCCCCAAGGCGAAATGCTCTATGCGTGTGGTCGATCTTGCGTGCAGATGATATTTTCGAAACCGTTTTTAAAGGAATGTCCTGAATGGAATTGCTGCTTTCCGGTTGTTTGGCGATTGCCGCCATTGTTGTTCCTGACATGCCCACAGATGTGGAGCTTAGTGCAGCGGAATCGCTTAGGGATGGAATACGTCGCATTACAGGAAATGATGAGCGAATTGTGAAAGAGCGAGATTCCGGTGGGGGCAGGCTTTATTTTGTCGGTGCAACACGTGCTGCATCTGGCGTTTCGCCCTCGGAATGGCGTCCTGACGAAATTCTTGTCGCAAAGCATTCCAGCGGAGCCATCTTTGCTGGACACCATACGCGAGGCGTGATCTATGCGGTAGATGTCTATCTGGAGGAGGTCTGTGGTGTAAGATGGTGGACTTCATCCGAATCGTATTATCCGAAACTAAAGGAGATGCCTCTCCCGTCTCGGACAATTCGCCATGCTCCGGTGTTCCGTTACAGAGAGACATACTATCGGGACGGGTTCAAGGCGGATTTCAAGGTTCGCTCCAAAGGGAATTTCTCTTCGCGGACAAGGTTCATGTATTCGCCGATGGAGTTCATTCCGAAAGCGAAGGGAGGCGATCACCGTCTATACTTTTTTGCCGGTAGAGGTTCTGCCTACCATTCCTTTTTTGAGACGCTTCCTCCGTCTGTGCATTTCGCCGCACATCCGGAATGGTATTCTGAAATCGACGGGAAGCGCGTTCCCAAGCAGCTCTGTCTTACGAATGACGAAATGTGCCGTGCATACATCGATGATACGCTGCGCAGGCTTCGGGAAGATCCTACCGTTGACTATATATCTGTAAGCCAGAACGATTGGAATGGGCCATGCAGTTGCATGAAGTGCAAAGCCGTTATTGAAGCGGAGGAAGCAGAAAGCGGTCTCTACCTGCGTTTTGTCAATAAGGTGGCGGAGGCTGTGGAACGCGAGTTTCCGCATGTGATGGTGGACACGTTTGCATATCGGTTCACTAGAAAACCGCCGAAGGTTGCGCGTCCGCGTTCAAATGTAACTGTCCGGCTGTGCGACATAGAATGTGCATTCAATGCGCCGATAGGATCTTCGCGTCTGAATTCAGATTTTCTCGAGGATCTCAAGGTATGGGGCAAGATCGCTCCTGGCAGTCTGTACATCTGGGACTATACGACAGATTTCACGTCTTACATGATGCCTCATCCAAATCTTAATTCGCTTGGTCCGAACATCCGTCTCTTTGCAGAAAATGGTGTGATCGGAGTGTTTGAACAAGGCGATGCCCTCTGTTCGGCGGGGTCATTTGCCGCTCTGGAACATTGGATGATATCGCATCTTCTTTGGGATCCACGCAGGGATGCCAAGGCTCTTCGTGACGAGTTCATCCGAGGATATTACGGGCCTGCCGCGGCATCTCACGTAATGGCATGCCGTGATATAGTGGATGGAGCTGGTGAGGCGGCGGCAGAACATGGCGTAAAGATCGGTTGCTATCACCTCACGGTGACGAACTTCATGGATAAGGCAACGGCTCTCGCTGCTTCCGAAAAGCTGGATGATGCAATTATTTCGGCGAAAGCCGACGGGCAACTTTATGTGCGGCGTCTTCTTCGGGAGAAAATATCCTTTGATCACATGAAGATTGTCAGTTGGGATGAGTGGCAACGTCCCGGATCGAAACGAGATGCCGTTCTTCGCTGGATTGAGGATTGCCGTTCCTTCGGTGTGGAGGCTTGGCGCGAGACGACCGACAAAACCGATTTCAGCAAGTACTGCAGAAAGCTGCTCTCAAGTGTTGGAGTTCCTACGGATTATTGAAATCAGACGGCATATGGTGTATACTGCAAGGAAAATTTAAAGAAAAACAGATTTACTAGAATGGAAAGAAGATGCAGAAGAAAAATCCACTGAAAAGCGCACCGCTGCCGGCTTCGAAACGAGCCCTGAAGAAGAAGGCCATTGCACGCGAGTTTGAGATGAAGCGCCGTGAGCTTGGTCTGGGCGGCCCGGGAATGAAACGGGGGATTGGCTTCTATCTCGTTCTTATCGTCGGCATGATCCTTATCGGCTCCATCGTCATGAAACAGGCCGGGGAGACCGACAGGCGCAAGACCGTAAACACGAAGATGCTGTATGCCCAGAGGAGCGTGGATGCGCTTGCTGAAGCGTTGGGACGCTTCAAGTTCCACTGCGGATGCTATCCCACTGCGGAGGATGGTGGACTGGAGGCTCTTTCAGCTAAGACCTCAAGATACAAA
>JAFXEA010000530.1 GCA_017521065.1 Kiritimatiellia bacterium
ATCCCGGCGACCGCACCATCGCGTACGGAAAGATTCCGTATTTCAAGAAGGGGGCGTATGCCGACAGGGCGTTCATGCGTGACGTTGCCCCTGAAGGCCATTCCGTCATCAAGGTCAATCCCGGCGGATTCGCGTACAGGCTCTACACCCTCACAACGGAGGACGAGTCTATGCGGATTGTCGGAACAAAGGATTTCTACTGCTGTTAAGCATATTAAAAAACGAAAGGAAAAATACACAATGAAGCTGACAATCGGAAAAGACAAATTGGACATGGCGCAAAAGGCCGCAGACGCCGCCGCAGAGAAGATCCGCAAGGCGATAGCCGAAAAGGGCGAGGCACGCATCATTGTCGCAACCGGCGCGAGCCAGTTCGAGTTCCTTCAGGCGCTCGTTAAGGAGGAAGGCATCGACTGGACGAAGGTCACGGGTTTCCATCTCGACGAATATGTCGGAATCCCCGTTGAACACAAGGCGAGTTTCCGCGGATATATGCGCGAACGTTTCGTCTCTCAGACGCCCCAGCCGATGAAGGTGTTCAACGAGGTGAACGGCGAGGCCGAGGACACCGATGCCGAGATTGCGCGTCTTGAGGCGCTCATCCGTGTCGCTCCCATTGATGTCGCCTGCATCGGTTTCGGTGAGAATGGACACATTGCGTTCGACGATCCGCCGGCGGACTTTGACTCCAACCGTGCATACAAGGTCGTTCCCCTCGACGAAAAGTGCCGTATGCAGCAGGTCGGTGAAGGCTGGTTCCCGGATCTCGCCGCCGTTCCCACCCATGCGTTCTCCATGACGGTCAAGCAGATCATGTGGTCGAAGGCAATCGTCTGCACCTGCCCTGACGAGCGCAAGGCCGAGGCCGTCAAGAACTGCCTTGAAGGCAACATCACGAACATGGTTCCCGGCACGATACTTCAGATGCACCCTGACTGCCAGGTGTTCATCGATCCTCCGGCTGCGTCCCTGCTCGCCAAGTAACGGAAATGTTCGACCCATACCGGAAACGAAGGGAAAAGGCTGCGCACATCCGCGAAATGCGGATGGGCGCGGTTGATTTTTCGCTTCCGGTGGATGGCGACGTCCCCTCGCTCCGCCGTCCATCGTCGCAGGCGGGGGACTTCATGGATTCGCTCGTAGAGGATCTCACGCGGGAGCGTTCAGCGTTCTTTGACGATGTTGTCCGGCGTTGGCGGGAGTTCTTCCCGGACGTCAATGCCTGTCCGGGGAAATGGGTTTCCGACGCAACCCCGAAAAGCGGTGGACGGCTCTTTCTCCATGTCGCCTCGGCTTCCGCTCTTTTTGCGTTGCGTCCAAAACTTCCATCGATCAAAAAAAAGCTAGCGACTCTCGCATCGGCCCCGGTGCGATTTACGCTTCATCTTGAGATTGCACATAAAGGAAAATGAAATGAACTTCAGATTGATTGCGGCGGCGGTATTCGCTGGTGTGCTTGGCGTCGAATGCATGGCGCAAAAGACAAAGAAGAAATCCTCCGAACCACAGAAATGGGATGCGACGCTCATCCAGGTGAAGTCCTCTGCGGACGGAACGATGCAGTCTTGCTGGTACTGGGTTCCGGAAAAGGCATCCAAGACAGCGGTGCCGCTGATTGTCGGGCTTCACACGTGGAGCGCGGACTACAGTCAGATGAACCACTACCAGACTGTCCAGCGAGAGGCGAAACGGCGCGGATGGGCTTTTGTCGGGCCCAATTTCCGCGGCAAGAATTCCACTCCGGCGGGTTGCGGAAGCGATCTGGCGGTACAGGACATCGAGGATGCCGTGGAACACGTCAAGCGCAGCTACAAGATCGATGCGGACAGGGTGTATATCATCGGCGGTTCAGGCGGCGGACACATGACGCTTCTCATGCTAGGCAAGAAGCCAGGCCTTTTTGCCGCCGGTTCTGCGTTCTGCCCGATAACCGATCTGGCACGTTGGCATGCGGATTCGCTTCTCAAGCATCCGGGGCGCGGCAAGGGGTATGCGAAGATGATGGAGAAGGCCTGTGGCGGCATTCCGTCTGAGAAGGCCGAAGAATACGCCAAGCGCTCCCCGTTGACGTGGCTTGCGGCGGCTAAGGCGGCAAAGACCCCAGCATACATAGCTACGGGCATCCATGACGGTTGGACCGGTTCAGTGCCGGTCGGTCACGCAATCAGAGGGTTCAACGCCCTGTGTGAAAAAGGTGCGGAGATATCAGAAGAGCATATCGCAGCGATTGAAGAGAACCGGAGCATCCCTGCCGGACTTGAATCCGAGAAGGTGGACGATCCTTTCTACGATGCGAAGAGGCGCATCCATTTCCGTCGCACTTCGGGCAATGTGCGCATTACGCTTTTCGAAGGCGGGCACGGCGGCAATTTCCCCGCTGGATTCGACTTCCTTTCAAGACAGCGCAGAGGGGCGCCGGTGGATTGGGGCCTACCGCAGAGGGCGTCCGGCAAAGTAGAAGCCCTTAGCCGTTAAAATCGAATCGTCAGGCATGGTATAATATAGCCTGTTTATTAACAGTGCAGTCAACAGTTGACAGACCATGAACAACGAAGCGAATTTTGCGAAGATAGGAGCGTTTATCATTGCGGGGGTCATACTGATCGCCGGAACCTTGGTGTACCTTGGCGGTATGCGAGGCAAGAAGAACGAGTTCTTTGTGGAGACGTATTTCCACAACAGCGTAAGCGGACTGGATGTCGGCAGCTCTGTGAACTACCGTGGCGTGAAACTCGGTTCTGTGAAGAAGATATCGTTCATTGGTGCGGAATACAATGAGGTTCCGCCGAATGATGGACGGAACATCTACGTTCTCATGGCGCTTGATGCCAATCTGTGCAGACGCAGTCCGGAGGAAGATCCACGGCAGACGCTGCGGCGCATGATTGACAATGGACTTCGCGCAACGGTTTCCGCATCCGGCATAACCGGCCTATCTCATATCGAGATGAACTTTCCAAAGGCAGAGGTTGTTGACGAGCGCATATCGTGGAGCC
>JAFXEA010000531.1 GCA_017521065.1 Kiritimatiellia bacterium
CTCTCGGCGTATACAAGGACACAACCGATGGACTGTTGACGAAGCCGGTGGCGGGCTGTACAGGAACTGGTCGGCTGGTCAATTGACATGGAACATCCCGATTGGATGGGGTAGACTTATGTCGGACCAGGACACATTCGGAGTGCTTTTGGATCCTGAATATGAAAAGTGCGCAAACAGCAATACCCGTGCACTTTTGATCGGCGGGCGCTCAGATCTGTATACGCAAAAGTTCCAGATCGATGGCAACGGCATGGCACGCATCGATAAGTTCGGACACTGGTTGTCGCGAAGCAGACATTGCCGTATCATGCTTGACGGGAGAACAGTTCAATGGACGCATCCTCTATGGTAAAGAAAACTGCATTGTTGGTCATCGGCATCATCGCCGTGCTTTTGGTCGTTGCTGCACTGCGGGTAACGCGAAGGTGCGGCGACAATGACCGCATCATCCCAGGAAAGTCATCGGCCGTCGGGACAGCATTACTCTCCCAGAAAGAGCCGCTGACAGAAGGTGAAGTACAAAAATGCTTTCTTGCCTTTGAGGAAATAGGCAACGCCTATTCCAATCTGCAATTCGATACCATGCAGGAGATTTTCTGTAGCATTTCAAACAATGTTGCAAGGTTGGGAAAGGATCGGCTCGACAAGGCCATTGAGACGCTGAAAACGTCATTCCGTGAACAATTCTGGAAGCCTGATGTCAAGGCTCGGCAGTTTCCCTCGGTATCCGAGTTTGAGCGCTTCATAAGGGCGAACGTTGCGGCGGAGAATATAATCGGATATTCAATGTTGGCGAATGGTTTTTGTGATGGGCGCATGCTCGCGTATGATATGGTCGTCTTCAGAGGAATCAGCGACTTTGTTAAGGAGTTCAAGGAGAGAAGAGACGATGCTTTTGCGGTGGTTGCGCAATCACTCCTTGACGATTGGAAAGAACATTTGGCATCGGGTCAAAGTGTTACAAGAATGTATCTCAGGCTGGAGTTGAAGTGGTGTCTTGGACAGCCCCGATGGCTTGCGGAAGATCTTGGCATAAAATCCGAAAGAGATTGGATAGAATATATGCGAGACCATGCGTTAAAGTTTCATAAGCAGTGCTACGGTGTCGTGCCAACATGGATAGACGAAGAGTTCCCTGTCGCCGCCAAAGGAGAATGACTTGTGGACACGTGGATTCTGACATGAAAAAGACAATACTGACATCAATATCGCTGTTTGTTGCCGCTTGCGGCATAATGAGGTGGGAGGGACAGACGCCGCAAAACCATTATGAAAAAAACCGGCTTGCAAGTTGCTTCAGACTTGCGCGGTGGATTTGCCGCGCTCCGCATATCTCCTAATTTAAGAGGTGTCTTGCCTCGTTGTGCACTACGAAGTTATTGCTGGCGATAACTACTGAGCCGATTTTCCCGCAAACGAAAAGTTTACGATAAGTTGACATCCCCTCGTTGATGGTATACTGTCAGCGACTTCTCAGGAAAGGAGTGTGCAGGGGATGAAGAAAATTCTTTTGACGACGCTTTTTGCCGCCGCCGCGCACCTTGCGCCGGTGGTATGCACGGCTGCGGAATACACGCTGCCGCAGCTTCCTGACGGCGTTATGCCGAATACGGAGGTGACGACGAATCTCCTGCTCCACGTCAAGGCCGAGAGAGTGCGGGAATTCGGTCTGACTCTGGACGCGGGGAACTGTGTCTCAAACGAGGTGCTTGTCGCAATTGGCTGCGATGCCGACGGGAACGGCGATCTTTCGTTTGAAGAGACGGCATTCGTTTTCGGCTGCGACTGCGGGGAGCGGTACTTCGTTGACTATGTTTCCGGCACAGTGGACGACACTGTCGGCGAAACAGTTGTCGTCGGTTGGCGAAGTTTCGATCCGGCATGGAACATGGCGAAAGTCGTAAAGCGTGGCGCGGGAACAGTCGGAGAGACGATTGTAGAGACTGTTCTAAACAAGCGGTTTGACATAACCATAAGGTAGTGCGGAGGGCGGCATGCGCATCGACTGGAATGTTGTCGGGATATGTGCCGCAGTGGTTTTCTGCGGCATGCTTTTGCTGAAGCCGCTGGGCTGTGGATTTGAACGGCTAAAGAGTCTGCCGAGGGAATTGCTGGTCCTTTTCTTGTCGTTTGCCATCATCGCGGCGGTCGAGGCGGATAAGACCAACTCCCCGATGAGAGCGCTGATGCACCAGATTGCGGAGCTTCCTGCGATTGTGACACAGGAGGAGATCGCGCGTGGCTACCGGCTTGGGTATGTGACCAATGACGCGGGGCATTCCTCCGCCATGCCGACCAATGCCGTCTACCTCGGCAACGCGCACATTCGCGGCGCAGCATCGGGCTTTGGCCGCAATCGGCTCGACTTCGGGGAATGGTCGTTTCCGTTCGGGTCGAACGACACTTCGTATTCGTCGATCTGGTGGTTCCACGACGGCCGAATCAGGATGAGCCCGCGCGACCCTTCGGGCGAGATATCGTCTGGTGCGAGCAACGTCGTCGCAGTACAGGGGGAGAGCCGCATCTGGTGGGCTCCAGGAGATGGCGACGAGCGGATTGTCGGATGGGAGAACGTCTTTCCAAATGCCGACACCAACGACAGTGTGAACCTGCAGATCGTGCTTCGTCGTGGCGGCGACTTTGAGACGTGGTTGAACGATGCCGCGAATGTCTACAAAAGGATCGACCCTAACGACTGGGATGGCGACGGTCTTGACAACACCATAGACCCTGAGCCGACCGTATATGGCGGCGACTGTTTCGGGACTGGGATTGATTGGCTGAACGCAAACTGCGGCGCGGTGCTGTCGGCAAGTGCCGGCATCAACGGCGAGCCCGTCGTGGCATGGCACACAAATGTGTGCGCGGCCGCGTACTATTGGCTTGAGTTTTCGGCGCTATCCGACGCCACGCGCATCACGATAGACTGCGAGGGCGAGAGCAATCTCGGTGACATGGTGGTGATCGCGAACTCAAATCAGGTATGTCGGGTTCCGCTTCTGATGGGGCCGCGTTACCACGTGGCGGCAAATGGTCCGCTGTCTGACGTGGTTGCGAGCGACGCGAATGCGGAGATTACTGTTTCTTCGCCTCTCAGGGGCGGAGGGGCTGCGCCGGGCGGCGGCTTCTATTTGCAGAGGCAGGTTGAGCTTGGTTTCACGGGAACGGCGCCGAACCTTGTCCTTTCAACTTCGCCATACGTCGGTGCGTCCATTTCGTGC
>JAFXEA010000532.1 GCA_017521065.1 Kiritimatiellia bacterium
AGAAAATGGGTTTGGTCCAGTGGCAATGAACAGCTTCAATCATTATGCGTACGGCGCAGTTATGGGTTGGATGTACAGAACGATGGCGGGAATCCGGCCCGGCAAAGATGGCGGCTACAGCAAGTTCATTCTCTCCCCGCGCCCCGATAAGCGTCTCGGCTTTTGTTCGGCTGAATACCGGACTCGTCACGGGGTCGTGAAAAGTTCGTGGCGTTATAATGCGGACGGGACCTTGAGTTATTCCTTTACCGTGCCGGAAGGGACGGCTGCGGCGCTTCGGTTGCCGGGAATGCCCGAAAAGCGCCTTGCTCCTGGTGTTCATGAAATGACGGTGAAATGACATCAAACCTTTTAAAGAAAGTGATGTGACTGATATGGAGAAACCGATTTTCGGAGCGATTGCCCTGATTGCGCATACCGGTCTTTCCCTGTTTGCCGGGGAGACGCTTGAAAATGAATGCATGCAGATACATTTTGCCGGTGCGGATGAAGGTTTCGCTGTTACCGCTATCGTGAACAAGGTAGCCGGGAATGTCCGGTTTGTGACTCGAGAGACGAAGCCGTTGCGTGGCCCTCTGTCTGATTTGTGGAAGCTTGAGATGTCCGGCATCAATGAAACCGGTAAGATTATTCATTATTCCATTTCCAACAGGACTCCCGCTCGGAATAAAAAGGCGATTCGGAAAGGAAGTTCGCTTTGTTTTGCATTTGAAGGAGTTGAACTCAGGGACGGCGAACTTGATGTGTATGCCGATGTCAGTCTGCCGAAGGGTGCGGCGGAATCCGAATGGCGCATACGGGTTGTCAACAGGAGTAAGACATGGGGCGTATATTATACGATCTATCCTACTTTGCATGGTGTGGCGAGAAACGGAGAGGCTGACTTTCTTCAGCCTGGCAGTCGCCTGGGCTGGCGTCTTCGCAGGAAATATGTCGGTACCGGCGTTAAGGCGGCGGCATCGTACTCTTGCGGAAGCTCTACGCTTGCGGCGGCGTTTATGATAGGCGAAGCCGGGCTTTTGTTCGCTCCTCACAACGGGCGGGGCGAGATCACCAAGACGTTCTGGGAGGGCGAGCAGAACATATGCTGCTATACGCCTCCTGAAAATGCGGGAAGGCCGATGTGCGAGTCAAGTCCGGGATTCCCGGTTTCAATCGGTGTTTTTAAAGGCGACTGGATCGCTGCGGCGAAACTGTATCGGACATGGGCTACGAATCAGGTCTGGTGCGCGAAAGGGAAGAAAGCGCATCGCAAAGACGGAATGAAAAAATTCTATGAGATTGCGTTGTGGCACCGGATATGGTCGGATGCGGAAGGCGCAGAAAAGGACCTTAAGATGATCCGCGCCAGATTGCCGAATCTCAATGTCGGTATACATTGGTACGGGTGGCACAATTCGATTTTCGATTTCAACTATCCGGAGTATTTCCCCGCGAAGAAGCGTGTTCCCAAGGTTATGGCACGCGCCGAGAAATCGGGATATCTTGTGATGCCGTATATGAATGCCCGTCTGTGGGATATGAATTCCGTCAGTTACCGGGCGTTTGCGCACAAAGGCGTCTGCCGGAAGGAAGACGGCAGTCCTTATGTCGAATTGTACGGCTACGACCGTCATCAGCAGGCGACGATGTGTCCAGCGGTGCCGTTTTGGCGTGACGCCATCTTTGATTTCGTCTCGCGCGCAATCACCGAGGTCGGCGCCAACATGGTCTATCTGGATATGATGGGCATAAGCAAGGCTCAGCCGTGCTTTGCGACCGGGCATCCGCATCCTGCGGGCGGCGGCACATGGTGGCATGACGGGTACACGGAGGTGATATCCGCATTGCGGGCGAAGCATCCTGAAATCCCTTTTACCACCGAAGGATGCTGCGAGAGGTGGCTTCACATTGTGGACGGCTTTCTGGTTGCGGTTCCGCTGCCGGACGATGTCAAGCCGTTCTATACGGCGGTGTATTCCGATTACGCGACATACTTCGGCACTCCGTTGAACCGAAATGCCGACATATCGGGTTTCAGGGCGTATCAGGCTCAAAATTACGTGTGGGGAATGCAGCCGGGCTGGATGAAGGCAACACATTATCTGGAAAAGGATCGGGAGGAGTTTTATGAATGGATGCGGAAACTCGCAAAGGCAAGATCGCAAGCCAAGGACTATCTTTGCTATGGCGAACTGATCGGGGAGCTTGAAGTTTCAGCGCCGATCGAGAAAGTTTCAGTGTCATGGCCGAAATATGAGAATCCGTCCAAGGCCGAGGTTTACAAAACGGAAATGCCGCCGGTGGTGGGGGCATGGTGGCGAACTGCGGACGGGAAGCGCATTGCGCTTGTTGCCGTCAATCATACGACAAAGCGGCAGGTGGTAAAATTCAAGCTTCTCTCGGGAGAAGATAGATGCTTGGTGTTTGAGCCGCTATCGGTCGCAGTGTATGAGCCGAAATAGAACTGAAAGGATACAGAGATGAAATATTCAAGATTTTTGCTGGTTTCAGCGTTCGCGCTCAATGCGGCAATTGTTTACGCTTTGCCGGCAACGGGGAAATGGAATACTGAAGAGCTTTACCGCACTCCTCAATCCTGGCCGTGCGAGGCTTTTGCGGCGAAGAGCAACCAGTTGAGCGTCGTTACGGAGAGCGGAACGGTGACGGCTCGATATGTCTGGCTGGAAGGCCTTGCGTACAAGGGGAAGCCCACAAAGTTTCTGGCATGCTACGCCATACCCAAAGCTGCTGACGGCAGGAGCGTTCCGGCGATGGTTTGCGTTCACGGCGGCAACGGCACGGCTTATCGTGAGTGGGTGGAGCTCTGGGCGAAACGCGGATATGCGGCCATCGCCATGGATACGTGCGGCTCGATTCCGGTGCGCGTTCCGGGGACGAAGTTCGACTGGATATCTTCCGGCATCGGCGGCCCGCGCGGATGGGGCGGATTCGCCAATGTCAATGATGATATAAAAGATCAGTGGCCTTATCATGCGGTGTCGACGGTGGTTCGCTCCCATTCATTTTTGCGTGCGCAATCCGGGGTCGATCCCGAACGGATTGGGATTACGGGGTTGTCGTGGGGTGGTTTCTTGACTTGCCTTTCCGCGGCGGTGGATAAGCGCTTTAAGTTGGCGGTGCCGGTGTATACATGCGCTTTCTATGATACGATAGGAAGTGCAGAAGAGCGGCGCAAGACCTTTGGCGATGTCAAATGGAGGCGTTGGCTGGATTTGTGGGATCCGAAACATTACATACCTGAAATCGATATGCCGATAATGTGGCTTTCCGGAACGAACGACAGGAGTTTCCCGTACGGCTCGCTGCGCAAAACATTCGATCTCGTCAAAACTCCGCTCGATGTTGTGATCCGCCCTCGAATGCCGCATGGACATACGGCCGGGTGGTCTCCCAAGGAGATTCTCGCGTATGCGGATTCGTTTTTCAGGAACGGACTCAAGTTGCCCAAGGTTTCCGCGCCGGTTGCCGCGGGCAATACCGCCGTCGCCAGATTTGAATCGGGTGAAGGCTTTATGGCGCCGGTTGCCGCCGAACTTCATTACACGACGGCGGACGGAAAGTGGGAGAACCGTCTTTGGCGGTGCCGCCCGGCCAGGATGGAAGGAGCTTCGGCAATTGCCGATATGCCGTCAGGGGTGACGGCGCAT
>JAFXEA010000533.1 GCA_017521065.1 Kiritimatiellia bacterium
GTTTGAGTTGGAGAGAGGAGTTGGAGAGCGGAACTGCCGATTTGAGAATCTTGTGCGGAACACTGTTGTTTGTCTCACGCTTTAGTACGCTAAGTTCGCAAAGCAACCCCAAAACACAACTTCGCGCACTTGGCGAACTTGGCGGGAGATATATTCGGGTGTTTGACGCACTTGGACAACGCCCGAAAATTTCATCTGAAATTTACAGTTGCTGACCCCATGGACGCCTTTCTCTTGCCGCCGCTGGGCACATTCCGATTGCGTCGCCAACGTGCCGCCACCACATCCCTGCTTCACGCAATTACTTCCACACCATACTCCGGAAAACGGCGGTCGCCGGTTGCGACAACGCAGTCGTTCAGGAATGCGGTTGCTATGATAAACCGGTCGGCTGGATCCTTGTGGATTTCCGGCAAAGACGATGCACGAAGCATTACGGCGTTGTCAAGCGGCAATTCCTTCATGCCGTAGTGCCTTTCAAGCATGTCCGCAAACAATGCCGGAGTAACTGGAATATCCAATTCTCCGGCTTTCACCTTCCGTGCTATCTCCCAGGTTGAAATCGACGAAAAGCAAAGCAGTTCGGCATCGCGCATCGCAGTCCTTGCCGCGCGCGAAAGCCTGGCATCGCCCGTCGACAGCCAGACAAGCGCACATGTGTCACACAATATCCGGCGCATCACGCATTCTCCCATTCGGATGAATCATCGCCGAACCAATCGCCGTGCATCTTTACCTTCCCCGCGAAACCAGGCAGCGGCGCCATGTTTCGCCGGGGCGTGATCGGTACGATCTTGGCTATGGGACGCCCATAGCGCATGATCGTTATGACCGCGAGACTGTTCTCGACTTCCGCGAGAACTCCCGAGAAATTAGCTTTCGCTTCGTGAACATTTAGCATCGTTGGCATAGCATCTCCTTTTGGTGACTCATATTATACCATAATTTGGCCAACTTGACCTAGATGTGACTCGATATTTTTTTAATTCGGTTAGCCCGTGCGCCAAAGACAAGTTATTTCAAATAGTTGTTTCCAATCATCAGAAGGCTCAACGATGAATTACGCAGATGCGCTCATTTCCTATATTCTCCAGCTTTATCGTTTTCAGACAACGGGATTCGGCAACGGATAGGTAAAGGTAAAAGCGCGGCGAATGGATTTCACCTTCACCTTTGCGCCGAACGCCAGATTACACCCGTCATTTGCGCTTCCCGGAACCGTAAAGCCAAAACTTCCCGCCCCGGGGACCATGGACTGTGCATGGCGGCTGCAACTCTGCGACGAGACAGTTTTCAGGCGGCGATGCTTGCCCGAGCCCTTCATCCTCGTGCGCTCAAGAGCAATCTCAAGTGATTCAATCTTCTCTGGATTTTCAAGCGTCCAATCGACCTGCGCCGGGGAACCTTGTTTCCACATCGCGCACGACAGCGACAACACAAGGCGCGGCGCGCGCAGCGCGCGGACAATCTCGAATATAAAACAGCCGATAAGGAATATCCCCACCAATGGGAATATCGCAAAGGCAAACAAGACCGGTTCCTGTCGCAGAACCTGTTCTTCACCGACAAAGCCCAACACGAATGACCACGAAAACACATTCCATACGACGGTAAACAATCCCGGGATCACCCAATTGGCATGCGAACGCTTCAGGATCCGCCTCTCAAAAGAAAGCGGCGCGCCATTGCTCCCGCGCAGAAGCGAGAACATCGTCCACAGTCCGCCGACCACTATCGCGAAGCCAACCGCGCCGAACAGTCCCATGAAAGCCATCCACCCGATGTCGCCAAGTCCGCCTGATTTCTCAAGAACGCTCTTTCTCGGATCGTCCGGTGAAACGTACGCCGTGACCGCATCGCCCTTCTTGTATTTGTTCGCTAAATGTCGATGGTGGGCGTAGTTGTTGGACGAAACCTGCGAGATCGCCAGACGGTCGCCTTCGTACTTTTTCCCGTCAACGGCATATTCGTATCCGACGCGCACGCTATACGACGTATGCGGATGGCGTCCGCCCGACCTGAACGAATACATGCCCGAATAGAGGACTTTCGCAGGAACTGGCACATACGCCTTTGCCTCAGACCGTTCGCGCACATGTTGCACGAGACCAATCGAACCGACAGTCATGAACGGACATCCGAACAAGACAAGCCCCATGGCGACAAGCAGTTTCTTCATGCGCGGCGTCGTTCCAAGCCGTCGGACGGACGGGAACGCGGACACGATCATGAATACGCCAACGGAAAGAAACAACACCAGAACCATCCCACCGACGATTGACCCAGTGTTGCCAGGCAGCGCATCCGGGTCTTCCACCGGATTCTCCACGGCGAGAACCGCGTCAAAAGGATTCTCCGGGTTTACTCGACATTCGTGTTCCGTTCCGGGGGCATACTTCTCAAGAAGCGGCAGACGACTTGCGAGGCGGTTGAACTCAAATTCGCCTCGACCTGGCTTGCGTAGGGAATTTGACTTGCAGGTTCTTCCATTGTGTTCGTAGGCGAACTCAGCGGTAAAGATGAATCGATTGACCTTCTCCATCTTGACGGAAGATTTTACAATTCTACATGGAACCGTCTCATAGCCCTTGAGCGACGGCGTAAACAATGCATCGGACATGAACCACACAAAGACGGATACGAACACCACAATGGCGCATCCAAACACCATCCGCCCGAAAACAAATCCCTTTTCTTGCTTCATCGCCGTTTTCCTTTATTTGTGTCCTTTACTGCTAAACCTCATTGGAACTGGTCATTGGCATTGGCAACACTTCCACATTGGCAACATTACAACACAACCTTTCTCGCCCTTTCGAAGTCGCCAGGAGCGACGAGTACGCACATGCGCGTTCCGAGGCCGCCGTTTCCGTAGTGGTGATAGGCTCGGTCTTCGCTGAGAATATCGAGCCGACACCGTATGTGCGCA
>JAFXEA010000534.1 GCA_017521065.1 Kiritimatiellia bacterium
ATAATGAAGTGGTGCGTTCGTTCCAGCCTCAACATACCCACGAACAAGCATACCGCCATCTCCCGCCGAACCATAGAAGCATGGACCTATGGATTTTTCACGGTATTTTGCATTGGGATCGTCCTCAAAAACATACAGCACTTCCCATGCGTTGGCAATGCCCTCGTCGAAGCAAAGCGCCGCCCCATAGCCATCGCCTTTTCTGTTGTGAAGCGAGCCAAGATCAATTGCGGGCAGACCGTTTATCCCGTTGGCGGCGTAAATCGGCTTCGGGCGGTCCTCGAATGGAGTCAATTCCCTGCCCGTACGACCTTCGCAGTCCACTACTTTCGTAACAAAATTAGTGGAATCTGTCTGCTCCACGGAAATTGAACCTGATGCATTGGCATCAAGGTGAAACACAACATTTTCGTCTCCCGATGTGTCAAGCGACGTCGGCATTACCGAAGCGAAGGTACCGTTGGATACGACCACTTCCAGACTCTGATTCTCTATCACGGCAACTTCAAGCCGGCCCTCGCCAGACTTGTAGAGATTCTTGCCGCCTCTCATAAACTCAACCCGAAGAGTATCCCCCGCCTCGACAACAATATTCGTGGAGCTTGGCAACTCAAGTACATTCAATGTTGCAGCCTCTACAACCGCGCCGGACATCATGACCGCCGCCATGGATAGAGAAGATAGTTTATGTTTCATTTCACACCGCCTGACTCTAAAATTGAAGTTTATGAAACGAGTATAAATATACCAAAATCATTTTTTTTTCAATGCAAAAATGCAACTTTATTTTGCCGCCGCAAAACAACTACCATGCTGACCGGTGATCGACATTAATGCTGGCACCCGGTCAGCTACGCTGCCGACCATGCCTCAGCACCGTAGCTGATTCTCCTGTAGGGCCTAAGCAATTTCCCTGTAGCCCCTAAGCGATTTTCCTGTAGGGGATTTCCCTGTAGGACCTGAACGATTTCCCTGTAGCCCCCTTCCAGTTCTCCTGTGGCGGCGATTTGCAGTAGTGCGGAGCAAGTTTTGTCCTATGACTTACGGTCTTTTGTCCTAGGACTTACAAACTTTTGCTCCGAGGTTTTCATGCATAAGCTCCGAGACTATTTCCCGCCCTTCCTCCATAAGATACACACCTGTGCGGCTGCAATTACACACGTGTGTGACGACAATCGCACACCTGTGCGTTCTCCCATTGCACACGTGTGCGGCGGCAATCGGCCACGGAATCAGCCCCGTTTCCCCAGTCAATCCGCCGCCCCGCACTTGATGAAACCCAAATCTTAGCCATATGGACAGGCGTCTCCCAAACCTTTTCTGCGCCAACGATGCGGCACGCCTGCCGGAGCAGACAGGCAACCGTAAACTTCATCACCAACCCTCATCCCACCCGAACGCGTTTCAATATCCACCTTGCCCAAAATCAAGTATCTCACAAATCCCAGAATAACCCCACTGAATTTTCACTCTTCCAAGGGTCTCACCCCAGAATTTCCAGAATTTCACACCCCAGAATTTCACCCCAGAATTTGCGGGATATCGCCCCTTATCTTGTCTTTCAATCCCTGTGCAGAATGAACCATGCCGTTTCGCCTGCAGTCAAATCAAGGGTGAAGGCACCGTTTTCGACATGCTCCATCCGCCCCGACCTGACATTCTCGACTTTACAACGGAACGGAAGCCGGAAACTCCATTTCCCTGTGCGAAGAGCGTGCACGGAAACGAAAGATCCGTTCATGTCCACCTGCACACCATCCTTTTCGACAGGCACATACGCACCCGACCCTGCGGCCAGCTTTCTGAAATACGACGGCGTAAGCCCCGCCGGCTCGCAAACATACACACGAACGCAATCTTCTCCGTCCAGTCTGGCAAGCGCGGGGGCTCCATCCGAAGCGAATCTTGCGAGAACCTTCACACCCGCGACCTCCTTCACGGTGCAACGAGGTCCTTTAGGAACCGACAGCGGCCCTTCAGGGAAATGACGTCTCGCCTCGCCTTCCATCATCGGACGGCAATCCTCAGCGGAACATTCCACAGGAATGATGGAATGCGAAAGTTTCTTCTCTGTAAAATCGACATCAAACCCGGTCGCCTTGCCGCCGCCATCGACACCAGCCTCGGCCAGAAACACCAAAGTGCGGCCATCGCCGGCCACTTCCTTCACGAGCCGCTCCCTGCGTCTGTCGAACGAACGGAAATGCGCGAAACAGAGCATACGGTAGCCTTTCACGAGAGACGGATTCCGCAGCACGTCTTCCGCGAGATAGAAATCATACGACACCCCCGATGCCGCAAAAAGCATCAGCTGACGCCTGAGGATATTCACGACATACGGTCTACGGACAGTCGGGACACCCTCTTCGTCCGCAATGAGCGCCACCCCTGGCCGCCAACCGGAATCGCCGGCGCCGATCAACCGGGACTCGACCCGCCCGACAGCCGCTATGTCGTCGGTAATCTCGTACGGAGAGAACCAGCCGCCGCCCATGTCGTAAAACCAATATCCGCAGTTGCGGGCAAGCATCACTCCGGCATGCTTACGGTAGACCGTCTGCCACATCGCGAAATCGTCGGACTGTCCGAGTCCCTTGGTGGCGACAACCCCGGATGCGGCCCAGGATTCGAGCGCCCCGTACGTTCTGAGATCGAATTCGTTCCAGTACATCTTTCCGTGGAGATTGAAGGATGAAAACGGAAGTTTCGCCTCCGTCGCCATTCCCGGACGCCGGATTTCATAGCCAGGCTGGGGTATGCAGATGTCAAGCACGTCGGAATGGGCGAAAGCCGTAAGATCCTTCGCACCGGAGAACGGCCCCATGCACCACCGTATAGCAAGGGCATCTTTGCCGAGCTCCCTCTTGAATGCGCGGGCGAAATCCTCCTGCGCCCTGAATCCCAGCGTCTTGGAAAACGCCGCAAATTCCATGACAGGCGAAGGCTTCTCGGCGAGATAACGTTCATATTCCGCCTTGGCGCACCATGAATGGTCCTCG
>JAFXEA010000050.1 GCA_017521065.1 Kiritimatiellia bacterium
CCGCAAGCCTCTCCGAAGAGCCGATCTGCGTCTTTCAGGTGGGAGCACCACCTGAAGAACCTATTCAAAGGGACAGCACCTGCCCATCGGCGAGAAGTCGCGCCACGAGCTTCTCGTACTGCACATCCTGCACCGACACGCAGGCGTCGATGGCAAATACCGCCGCCGTACCCGCAACCTGTCCAAGCGCAAAGAACACCGGCTCCATGCGGATGGAGCCGAATGCCATATGCTACGCGGAAAGGCATACAGGCACAAAGAGATTCAAGCATTCACTGCGCTTGGGAAGTATCGCACCGTATGGAGACACCCCTTCATGAAAATTATGGTGCTCCGAACCGCGCGCATTCGGCTGATTGCCGCTGATAGTCTCGCCGTAGACCGAATTCGATTCCCGGCCGACCATATACGAAACTCCGGCAGCGGCCATAAGATCACCTTCATATGTTGCGTCAACGAACACCCTGTCGAGATATACCTTACCTGACAGCGTCTTTATGGACGCAATACGCCCGCTCTTCTTCTCCACACCGCTTTTGCGGTCGAGCCTTTCACCTCGCCGTATGTCGAGTACATATTGCCTTTCCCATCCTTCAAGAACTGCAAGTGCAGCTGATGGCTCAAACGTCCACATGGTATCTTTGTTTCTCGTCCCGGTGCACTGCCCATCAGGGAAGTACGATTCCGGCGTCTGACGTGTCCAGTGCGACCGGTCTGCATAATAAGAAGCGATCGCCTTGTAGAACTCAAGCGCAATTCCTCCGAAAGCAGACTTATTGCCGATATCGGTCTGCCCGAGTCCACCCGTGCTCAGGCCTCCGATACGCATCTCAGGAGAGACTATGACAGTGCTCTTGCCCATGCGTTTAGCCTGTATTGCAGCCGATATCGCCGCAGGGGAACTGCCATAGACGACAAGATCGTATGTTTGTGCACTGGCGGTACACATGCACATTCCAGCCAAAAACGTCAACCCCTTTAAATTATTTGTCATTGCAATATCCGATTCTATTAGTTTTTTTTTAGGAACAATGTAATGATTGTGAGAGATGCAATTCAATACAGACATTCTCGGCCGTTCCTTAGAAATATCACTTCATTCGACGTGTATAGGCATCAACTCCGGCGCTGTCTATTTGGGCGGCGAAAAACTTGTCTGCCGCCACTCGATGCGCCTTTTCCCACGGAGTCGGACGTCCTGCAACCTGCACGAGAAGCAGTTTCATCTGTCTCTTATGCCAATTGACCATGCAACTTGTCCCCCATGCACCACCATGTCCAATCCATGCATTCTCCCCGTCCTCAATCGGTGCGGAAAGTCCGAGCGAATAGCCACTCATGCCTTTCGGGCGCGTAGACACCGCCAAAATCGTCTTTACCGTATCCTCCTTCAGTATGCGCACCCCGTTGTCACCCTTTCCGAGATTCATCAGCATCCGGTAGAACTTAAGCTGATCGTTGACTGTAGTCCACAGTCCGGCAGCGGCGGACGAGAAAACACGGTCGTCACCATATGGACACTGCATCGATGATCGGTCCTTGATCCACTTTGCGGGTTTACCGGCAACCGCCTCATACAGCTCTATCCTGTCGGTCAGCTGCTTCTTTGTCGGCCAAAATGTGGTGTTATTCATTCCGAGCGGAACAAGGACTCGCTTTTTGAGGAATGCTTCCCAACGCATTCCGCTAATAACCTCGACAATTGCTGCACCAATATCAATCCCGACATTGGAATAAAGACCTTTCGTGCCAGGCTCGAACTGCAGAGGCAGCGTTGCCGCAACAGCTGCAACGCTGCGCAAAGGCATGCGGCGCGACCATCCACCCATGGCTTCATAGTTAGGCAGCTCAAACGGAAAACCACTTGTGTGGTTCATGACCATGCGCACTGTAAGTTCGTTCTTGGCCTTTGTCAGCGTACGCACACCTTTGGCATTTGAGGTCTGAATCCACAGTTCCTTGAACTCCGGAAGATATTTTGAAACCGGATCATCAAGGGATAGTTTGCCCTCCTCGACAAGCATCGCTACGGTCACTCCGCAAAAACCCTTCGTTTGAGAGCATTGCATGAACAGACTGTCAAATGTCATCGGGCGTCGGGAGGCAACATCCGCATATCCAACAATGGCTGTCTCCCGAACACCATTGTTGTCAAATATACTGATAGCCCCGGGTAACTCACCGGTTTTCAAATATGGTTCTAGAGCCTCCTTTACGAATGTCGTTCCCGATTCGCGGGCAAGACACGGCATGAACGAGATTAGTGCGGCCACAACCGCAACAGCCATACGATTTATTCTCTTTGTCATGATTCAACCTTGTTACCTAACGCAAATACTTGATTCCGTCGCAACCATGAACGCCGCACGAATTTCCGTTTCAGTGGCGTCCGTACACAGATAAACACGCGACGAAAGATGAAATTTGTTGTCAACAACCGGCATGGAGACGCCGTCTGGATCCACGTGGAGAGTAAAAGAAAACCCCGAAGGAAGCCTGAAGTCACATTCGCCAAGCCCATGCCACAGGGTCACCCACCGTTTACCATTGCGTGTGAACAGGAAGGCCTTCACCCTTCCGCCGAGAACATCTTTGATCTCATCAATCTCAACCAGTTCATATTCACCATTCTTGTTGACTATGAGATGGTGTTCCTGGGTGCCGCTCTTGAGTTCTTCTTTCTGCGCAGACGTAAGCCACTTCTTCGAACGAACGTCCTCCCATCGCCGCATGACCTCAAGAAGGTCGTCAACGCGAGGATGCCTTTCGATATGTCCGGGATTGAGGTGAATTGTCGCCGGACAGTCCCATGCTGCCGCACGGCTTGTACCCCATTCCCACATATCACTCTGCACCCCCAAGACACTAACATAATCCTTGCCAAGGGGCTTTTCTCCTGGAAGCGTCAATGCCCACCATCCAAAATCAAGCCGCGTGAAATTCCGTTGCATCAGCGGTGCGTTCGCCTGCGGATACTCCACGATCTTAGCTTTAAACGTCTCGGGCGGAAACACATCATAGGCATTGGCTCCCGCCTGAAGATGCCAGCCGAAGTGAGACTTAGCCGCACCCTCAGTGAAAAGCGGCGGTGTCTTGAACCGGCTCGCCACACGATACTGCGCGTAGGATACATTAATTCCGCAAGGCGGATTCACACCTTCCGACCCATCCATGTAGCAGAACGCAAATCCGCAATCGTATAGACGCGCAATCTTCGCAGCGATCTCGTCCTGAAGATCTGTACGCTGATCGATATAGCAGCTCAGCGCAGCAAATTCACTGACATCAAGAACGCCGCCGACCTGACCGTAGGGATGCTCCTGGGGATGTGTCGCGCAATGCCCTCTTCTGCATCCCGTGAATTTGTACGGAGGTTCGGTGGTGTATCCAGAATACTGGAACAGCTCACCTCCGAACTGGAGTATGCGGCACTTCGGATGTTTCGGTGAATCCACAGGGTTTTCCGAAACGAGGATCTCGCAGTCATTAGTTCCACACGGAATCGGCGACATGAGCGTGAATCGTCTCGTATGATTGAGACGCGGATCCGCCACCGGCGTCACATAGCGGCTTTTCAATCCAATATGGGTCTGCAGCATATGGATTCCAGGCAATATTCCAGCAGACCTGATCTTGGAAAGCATTTCACGAATGTCTTCATATCCACGCGGATAATATTTGGGGTCGGGATCGTAGTCACCGAGATACGACCATCCACGGCCTGGCGTGAACTGATGGTAGTATATGAGCATAAGACGGAAACCACCCTTCTTCGCAAAGGCGATATGCTGATCTACATTTTCCGGGCGGAGAGAATCCGTCCAGCATATCGATGCGTTGATCAGAGACGAACGCCGGGATTCAACGCCTTTTGGAAGGTTGAAATCCTCCTCAACCTTGGCTACTGCATCCAAGAACGCCTCGCGTCCGGCAGCAGCCACAATCGCTGCGCTACCGCCACGCAGTTTGATTCCGCGATACAAGTCGGCCGTAAGGATACGATGTCCATTTCCGCGAACATGATCTATCTCCGAAAACGGATCCGTCGCCATCACCGCAACAGCTGCGCTCTCATCCCAGACAGCATTGACCCATTCACCGAAATTCTTGCGGTTGGCGACCGGAAGCTGAAGTATCCTGAAAGACGCCACGGGCGGAACATCCATCATAAGCCGCCTGTACTGCTTCTCCTGCTCTGTGTCGGATATGAAATCCTCCAGTTCAAATGAAATGTAGTCGTCCCTGTTGATGATTCTGACGACAGCCTCATACGGCGCCAGTTCAAATCCGATTATCAGGCGCTCCCCTTCCTTGCGGATGCGGTTGGCATGATAGGTCGTTCGCTTGTTGGGATACGCCAGCTTGATCTGATTGTTGAACGGCCGTTCCTGTGTCGATGAGAAGAGAGGCATGTTCGTCTTCCCATCTAGACACTCGACACCAGTCTGCTTGACGACAAGCGACTTGGCGCATGCATCAGAACCGATGCGCAACACCATCCGCTCATTTTCAATCACCACATCTTCAGCCGCAAAGGATTTATTTCCAGACGCAACTGCGGCAAATGCACTAACCGCCAGAACTGTCCTTAAGTTTGATCTTCTGTTCACCTTGACCTCCTTTCAGTCAATGTTATTTGAGCCCGGATAAAGCGCCCTGTCAACGCCCTTCCACCTGAAGGAACCAGTAACGCCGTCAGGCAATGTGACAATGCCAGAGACACCGCCGTCAACGAAAGTGAGATCAGCGGAGACAATCCCTTTCGGATGCGGCGCCTTCGCCTGAATGAATGACAGTCCGCCAGGATTGGGAGCCACAAGCACGGTTCCGTAATCAGGGGAGTCCGGACGGATGCCTGCCAGACCGGTCAACGCATGATAGATGGGATGCGCACCCCAGGCATGGCAATCGCTTCGAGCCTTCGCACCAGGACTTTCCAGAGGAGTCTTGAGTCCCAATGCCACATAGTCGCGCCAAAGATCCAGTTTCTTCAGGAAGAGATCTCCCCGTCCGTGCCTAAAATAGGCTGAAAACAGATAATGAGAAAAATAGACAGTTGCACGGGATAGATCAGGGGCGGAAATGAGTCCGTCAAACACACGACATTCGTCATCCGAAGACATCAAACCGGAGACTACAGCAAGCGACTGGGCATGTTCTGACCATTTCGTGTGTCCAGTGTCGTCGGCAAAAAGTCCACGCCCCTCATCCCAAAACACACGCTTTGTCGCATCAAAGGTCCGTCGTGCGCGTTTCAGCCAATAGTCCGACTGGGCGACATCACCATGATGCCGCTCCGCAGCCGCGGCACTCTGCATGGATAGCACCCAAAGCAAAGAATGTA
>JAFXEA010000535.1 GCA_017521065.1 Kiritimatiellia bacterium
ACGTTTTGGGCTCGTTGCATTGTAGCATTCAGCAGCCCCCATCGGAGCTACCACCGCCGCACTTCCCAAATCGAACTCAGGATAGTCCAGGCACCATTCGCTCACGTTTCCGAGCATATCGTAAAGTCCCCAAGCGTTTGGTTTTTTAAGCCCTCCGGGACGCGGAAGTGTACCGAACGCTCTAGAATTATCATCGGTAGGATACGCAATGGAATTGTCATCACTCTTACTGTTCTCAGCAAACCATGCAATCTCATCAAGCATCTGATCGTTATACATCCATCCTGCATAGGTTGGTCCGGCCGTCCCCGCCCGACACGCAAACTCCCATTCCGCCTCGGTAGGGATGTCGAACTCAACACCGGTCATCTGACGAAGCTTTCCAAGGAAAGAATTATCTGCGACTTTGTGCCCTTCCGATGGAGAGACCTTGGATGACCATGTCCCTCCCACCGAGGCCGATGAACCTCTTATCTCTGAATAGTCAATGCCTGTCAAGGGAAGTTCTGACGAATACGGCAGATTCGTAAAATAGAAATACTCATCCCACGAGACGCCGGAAATTCTACATTGATCCTGAGTGACCTCAAACACTCCGATATAGAAATCATTCGTGAGCGTAACCACATGCGGAGTTTCCTTGAATGTGACGGTGCCACTTTCATCGAGAGGTGCCCCCATCATGAAACGCTTCCCTGTTGCACGGATGCGCCGCATCAGGAATTTGCCACGTCTGTAAATGGAATTTGTCACTCCACCGGGAAGGGATTCAGCATTCGCGTAATACGAAATCCCGCCCTTGATGCGAGGCTCGACAACCGCATAGTCTGGAGGATCGTTCGTTGGCCACACCGTCACTACGCCGCGCAAGGTTCCGTCGGCTATCAGCCTGTCCGGCCAGACATCGTCAGGTATCCACACAAACGATGATTGAGTTGCGATGTTCGTCACCACGCGGTTCACATCGCCATAAACGCACGAAACCGCCTTGCCGCCAACATCCACCCATCCGGAATCCGCACTGTTCGTCTGCACAGCAAATGTGACAATGCCAGGTTCACCCGAAAGCGAATAATTTACCGTTACGCGACGCGTATCTGGATCCTGCGAAATCCCCACTTCTGAATCGACTATGCGCGGTCCTGCCGCCACTGCCGACAGAGCAACAGCCCAAATGCCTACACAGATTGTCTTTGACTTGTCCATATTCTACGAGCTCCCGATTTTGAAATGCCTGAAATCACCTCAATGTCAACACCATTCCGCACGGACGCGAATCAAGGGATGCGAGATTGGATGTTCCGGATGTACACCAGCGGGAATCGAAAGGAACGCTCTCGCTTCCAAGCTCATCAGCGAACGCAATGTCGCCTGAAACAGGTTCAAGCGATACCGTCCCGGAACCGGAAGCAATCTGCGATCCCGACGGCAACGCCATGGAATTGGTGATCTGCGTCCAGAAATCCGACGGCCAGTCAAGCGCATCGGATCGCATATATATGCACGAAACAAGAAACAGCGTCAGCGCAATGCATCCACACGGTTTCGACATAAAGAGTCTCCCTCATTGTGTAAATGAAAATTGCTCTTAATAATACCAAAACCATTTTTTTTTTCAACCGAAATATCAAAAATCAATGTCGGTTGACGGTTGTCAGATAACCTCATGAAGAAGTTCTGAATTTCATTTGGGTTCGGAGGAATACTCCAACCCTTCAACCTCTTTCGGCTTCGCTGTCGTTCCTGAAACCGGAATGAATGTGGCGACCCAGTTGTATCCGTAAAGATCGACTGCATGCGGCAGCGATATCTTCACATGGTTCCATCCTTTTCTTAGAGACACTTTTGTCGGCTCTCGCATCCAATATTCCTCATTCGTGAACGGAAGCTCGGAAACAAAGCTTGACGTGGACTCCTCTGGATGCTGCATGGAGAACACCGGACCGGGCCGCCCCCACACCGGCGGAGGCACGATGGAACCGTTGACCTCCACCTTAATCCCCTTCGTGACACCATCCCATTCCCCAAGTGACGGAAGACCTATCTTACGTCCGCCACTGCGCCTGAAATGGGTAAAACCGATCCATGCGCCAATCTCACGATCAATGTCGCTGCGAATCCACGTCTCAAGGATTGCGACTCCGGTCTTGGCTGCAATGAAGGAGTTTGTCGAATCCGGTTTCACATCGCGCAACCACCTGCGCACATATACAGTGCCTTGCGGCACATCCTTTGCGACCACACGCCCCTTCCCGTCAGACACGCGCCACCGCATATGGGTCTGCCGGACAAAAGAGAACGGCATGTCCAAATCCGCAATAACCCTGTCGCGATGGACGGCTATGCGGTTTTCGAACCTGCTGACATGGTCGAAATCTGCCGTTCCGGGCTTAGGAAGCTTCGCCATGTATTCCGGACGGTCAACATCGCGCCTTTCCCACATCAAGGACGAATACATTACGATGGCCGGCGCGAAAAAGTTGTTGCGGAGCAGAATTGACGTATCTTCGCCAAGCATATCATCATGCCAGGAGCACATTACGGGGCCAAGTTTCTGCGCCTCCGGCATTTCATACCTGAACGGCTTGGCGAACGCCGCTATGTTCAGGATATTCAACAGGTCGTTGTTTCCGAAATAAAGCCCCACCGTGTCAAATGCCGACTCGTCCGCTTCAGGTTTGAATCCGCCTTGCCAGATCATCTTCACGCTCTTCTGTCCATCTTCACCTATCATTGGCTTTCCGGGCGTCCATCCTACCGGTATGCGTCCGTTCTTACGGACCTGCGCCGCCCATGCGGGACAATAGGAATCCGGCACCTGTTCCCATGGCGTACGGGCCTCGTCCGTACCAAGATGTATGTACGGCATCTCCTCGGGAGTGGCGAGCGAACAGAGCTCGTCGATAAGATCGCATACGATGCCCTTAACCCTGCGTTCAGCCATGTGCTCGATGTTGAGTCCTTTACGGAATGCGAGTGTATGCCCAGGGACATCAAGTTCCGGCATCACGGTAATTCCACGCTCTTTAGCATAGTCCAGTACCTCGCGGAACTCCTTTTGGGTGTAATATCTCGACATCTGGCGTCGAAACGCCCATGGTGCCTGCAGGGCTGGATATTTCTTAGACTCAAGCCGCCAGCCGTAATAGTCCGTGATGTGCCAATGGAAAAGGTTCAGCTTGTACGCGGCCATAAGGTCAAGCACTTTGCGGAGCGACGAAACATCAAGATAGTTGCGTCCGCAATCATGCATCAACCCTCGCCAACGGTACTGCGGCCAGTCTGTCACCGTCCCGCACGGCACTCTGCCGCCGGAGAGCTTCACGAGCTGCCCGAGCGTGGCTTTTGCGTAGCGTTCACCCTTTTCGTCAGACGCATACACTGTTACGCCATCGCCGGCAATCAGAAGTTCATATGCTTCAGGCAAAAGATCCCGACGGACGCCGTCAACGGTCTTTCTGACGAACCTGACGTTGCCTATGTCCTCACAAAATCCACCCGACACCACGACCCTCTTGGGCTGAGGCTGCAGATATTCAAACACTGAGGGCTGAGCATGCGCAAAAAACGCCGCGACAGCCGCAACACACGTAAACACAGTAGCTTTCATATTGCGAATATCACATTATGCCATTTCGTGCTGCAAAAAACTTTTATCGAATGGATAATCATCAGCAAGACAACCACAATCAAAGTATAGGATGCCCGAAGCGCATTGCCTCCCATCCTTGGAAAAGGAATAGGACATCTCGCCTTTTCCTCGAGATTCCACCTTAAGGGACACAGTTTCACCCGGAAAAACCGGGTTGGAGAACTTTACCTTCTTAATTCCCTTGAGAACAAAATCCCCTCCAAGCATGCTCTTCGCCGCCGTCACCGCCCTATCGATGAGCATCACTCCCGGCGTCACCGGGAAGTCAGGATAATGTCCTTTGAAGAAAGGCTCATCGGAAGAGAATCTCAGTGTCGTTTCCATTGCAGACGCAAGCACAGTTTTGCTTCAGGCGACAAACGACCGCTCCGCAAAATCGTCAAGCTGCCCCGTCAACGCCAGGAAATCCAATGCCATATACCGGTCGCGCATGAATATGGTTCTGCGAGCATCAGCAAGCGATGCCGCCACAGTTGAACCTATCTCATCCGGCGAAACAGGCGCTCCAACGACCTTAAGACTTCGCTCAATCTCAACCGACGGAACAAGCTGCCCCTCAAGGCGTGCCTTGATCTCCGGCCAACGAGCCTTGAAGCTCTCAAGCCGTTTGCGCATGGTGTCAGCATCAACATACTTGGCACGGACCGTTTTCACGCCAAGTTCAGGGAATTTGGTGCCGGCAAAGACTTCCGCCCCGATACGCTCCTGCTCCTCCAGCGTCTTCCAGTTCCTTAAACACGCCTCGACATCCAGATTGGAATAATCATAGGCAAGCATCTTTTCGTACACGCGACTCATGAAGAGAGTAAATACCCCAACCTGAATCCCATGCGGAACAATGTCACCCTTGAAGGTATGGTCACGCATTTCTAGCAGGTGGCTGAATAGATGCTCGGCACCTGAGGCCGGACGAGAACTCTGCATATCCTGCATTGCGAAACCGCCAAGCATCAGCCCTTCCACAAATCGCGTCAACGGCTCCGTCTCCATCGACGCAACGCCTTCCGGATTGCCGATGGCCTCCTTGAGTCCATCCTGGACGGTATGCCACGAAGAATCGTGCCATTCTGAGGCTCCAAGCTCATAGGCAAGAATCCAGTCGGCTCCAGCGGGGACCTTCGCCATCAGATCGGCGAATCCGCTTGCCGCCATCCATTTTGGAGCGGTGCGCATCACTTCAAAATCCGCAACGATAACCTTCGGAGCAGGGCACGAATACGTCTGCTTCGCTCCTTCGGGACTGCGAATCGCAGCCCCGAAGCTCGAATAGCCATCCACACTCGCCGCCGTTGCGCAGACCATGTATGGAAGACCCAACTCGCCAGAAGCAAGCTTGACAAGGTCGTTTATCACACCGCTGCCGACAGCGACAGGCACAACCTCACCAGCGGATTTCCCATCCAAGGATTTCCGGATCGCTTCGCGCACTTCCTCAACATACCGGTAATCGGCATGGAAAGTCGCTCCACCCGGTTCAAGCACATATTCGGAGACCCGAAGCCCCGCATCAGAAAGCAGGGCTTCAACGCGTTCCCCCGCCGCCTTGCGCGTACGGGGATCGCATACAACCACAGCGGAACCGGCACAAGAAAAATGCTCCTTGAACAACGCCGGCACTTCTGCCAACGAACCTTCTCCTATCACGCAGGCCTTGGTGTCAGTCGCGCGAGCTAGAGCCTTTTCAATGCTTTCTCTTGACATCTCAGTTCCACCGCAACAGATTCATCACTCCCACTCGATCGTGGCTGGAGGTTTCGGGGTGATATCCCAGACCACGCGATTCGCTCCCTTCACGGTGGTTGCAATCTTCTCGGCAACCTTCGTCACGAACTTGAACGGAAGTTCAACAACACCGGCCTTCACGAACTGGGACGTGGAAACGGCGCGGATGGCAATCACATAGCCATAAGTGCGGGCGTTGTTCTTCACGCCGACGGTACGGACGTTAGTCATGATCGCGAAGAACTGCTGAGCCTTCTTGTCGAGCTTTGCCTTCGCCATCTCATCGCGGAAAACAAAATCGGCTTTGCGGAGGATGTCGAGCTTCTCCTTCGTGAGTTCGCCCATGCAGCGGACCGCGAGACCAGGCCCCGGAAACGGCTGGCGCATGACCATGTACTCAGGGATTCCGAGAGCCTTGCCGACGGCGCGCACTTCGTCCTTGTAAAGATACTTCACGGGTTCGACAAGACCTTCAAACCCAATGTCCTTCGGAAGACCGCCAACGTTGTGGTGGGCCTTCACCGCCTTGTGTCCGCCGACGCCAGATTCAACAATGTCGGGATAGATCGTGCCCTGCCCGAGGAATTCCACCTTGCCGAGCTTCTTCGCCTCCTCCTCGAACACGCGGACGAACTCGCCGCCGATAATCTTGCGCTTCTGCTCAGGATCGGTGACGCCCTTCGCCTTCTCGAGGAAGCGCTTTTCGGCGGAAACGCAAATGAGGTTGATTCCGAATTTGCCCTTGAAGATCTGCTTGACTTCCTTGGCCTCGTTGAGGCGCATGCAGCCGTGATCAACGAACACGCACGTGAGGTTCTTGCCGATCGCCTTGTGCAGGAGAACTGCACAGACAGATGAATCCACGCCTCCGGACATCGCAAGCAGCACCTTCTTGTCACCGACCTG
>JAFXEA010000536.1 GCA_017521065.1 Kiritimatiellia bacterium
CAGGCGACAAGGTGATCGTGTCTGCGAAGGCGGTGCCGAATCCTGTCAAGGTGCGCTACGCGTATGCGATCAACCCCGTCGCCAACCTGTACAACAAGGAAGGGTTTCCTGCGGTGCCGTTCGGAGATTGAACGGAGTGTCCACGGCGCATCGGGATAAGGTGCCGTGGCGCAGGGCGCCGACATCGAAATCGACTTCAATGCGGCGACTGGTCCCGTCAAGCGCGAGGGTAATACAGGAGGGCCGCAGTTTACTGCGACCGCTGATTCGGTCGCAATAAGTTGCGACCTTCCCATGGGGCGTGAAAAACATGCAAATAACAAAGGGTTTGGTTGCAAAAAATTGCAGCTCAGAGCATGATGGCGTTGCAAAAACATGCATATTGCAATTATGGGCGGTATATGGTAAAACTGTGCGATTTCGTTTGAGGATTCAGGAGGTTGCCATAGCGGAGTTGAAAAGAGAGTCCTATGAGACATTGAAAACATGGAAAGCATCCAAAGGCAAGGAGTGTCTTCTTGTCAAAGGTGCGCGTCAGATCGGCAAGACGTTCATCATCGAGAAGTTCGGGCGCGAGAATTATGAAAGCGTAGTTTCCCTTAACTTCATCGCCCATCCGGAATGCATCGGGATTTTTGACGGGAGTCTTGACGCCCCGAGCATTTATGCCGGTATTACCGCCATCATGCCGGAGGCCAGGTTCATCACTGGCAAGACAGCGTGGAGTGGCTGAAAGCCGCGAGACTGGTGTCGATGGCGGAATGCGTCGAGGCGCCGCTTACGGGACTTTCTGCATACGTTCGCGAAGGATGGTTCAAACTGTACATGTCGGATGTGGGGATGCTGTGCGCGCAGTACGGCATGCCGACGAAGCTGCAAATCATTGATGGATCGCTGAGCGGTTCCCTGAAAGGCGGCATCTACGAAAACCTCATCGCAGACATTCTCGATCGCAACGGATTCCCTCTGTATTACCACAGCAAGGACGGGGGGCGACTTGAGATGGAGTTTGTTGTTGAAAGCGCGCATGGTGTCGTCCCTGTGGAGGTCAAGGCGAAAACAGGACAGACCCTTTCCCTCGACAAGCTGCTTGCTCGGGCCGATGTGCCGTTCGGCTACAAGTTTACGGGCGGGAACGTGGGTGTGTCTGGGAAGAATGTGACGTTGCCACATTACATGGCGGTGTTTTTGCGCCCGTGTCTATGAGTTGAAAGGTTGAAAGGTTGAAAAGTTGAGCCCGTTGGCTCAGTTGCGCCGCCGAGCCGGCGGCTGTCCCAGTTAGTGCCTCCTAAGCTCCGAGACTCCCAGCTGCGAAACCAAATCTGAGTAGCGGCTCGAAATTTCATGGACAGATCTTACACCAATATGTCACGAAAGTACAATCTGCGGCAGGGCGATCTGTGGTACAATCCTGACACACGAAACGTGTCAAACTCGTGAGAGAAAGGAAGAACGAATGAGAAACAGCGGAAGCGATGATGTCACAGTCTCCTTAGAGAAGAAAGGAGTGAGACAATGAGAACAATATGCGGAACATTTCTCGCGGCTGTAGTGGTCGTAGGCGCGGTGGTGGCGGAGGTGCCGAAGACGGTGGGCGGCAAGGTCGAACTTGTCAAGGCCGAGGAGGTGCATGCCCGAAAGGGTGTCGGCAATTTTATCGCGAAGCTCGAGGCGGGGAAGCCCGTGACGGTCGCATATCTCGGCGGCTCCATAACCGCGATGAGCGGCTGGCGCAACATGACGACCGACTGGCTGCGCAAGACGTATCCTGCGGCTGAGGTCGAGGAGGTGCATGCGGCAATCGGAGGCACGGGATCGGGACTTGGGGTCTTCCGCCTCGGGCATGACGCGCTGTCGAAGAACCCCGATCTCCTTTTCGTCGAGTTCGCGACGAACGACAGCAGGGAGCCAGCTGAGAGCATTTGGAGAAATTTCGACGGCATCGTCCAGCAGACGTGGAGGAAGAATCCAAAGACAGACATAGTTTTTGTCTATACGATCACGACGGGCATGATGGGCGAGTACGGCTCCGGCAAGATGAACCACGCGGCGAGCGCGATGGAACATCTTGCTGGTTATTACGGAATTCCGTCCGTCTGCTTTGGTCCGCGCGTTACGGAAGAGGTCAAGGCTGGTCGTCTCATCATGAGCCTTGGCGAAGTGCCGACCGCTGTTCCGAAGGAGACGCCTGATCGCGACAGGCTCATCAACGAGGAGCAGAAGAAGAAGGGACAAACGCTCTTCGCGAAAGACGGCGTGCATCCTGCGCTCCCTGGACACGAGTTCTACTTGAAGAGCATAATCGCCGCATTCGAGGCGATGCGGGCGCTTCCGCCTGCCGACCACGCGCCGTTTGTCGGCAAGCCGTTCTTCGATGGAACGCTTGCTGAGGCGAAGATGGTGCCGATAGACGAGGCGATGCTTGTCGGCAAAGGGTGGACGAAGCTTGCGGAGAACGAGCCTGAGCAGAAGTCGTTTGAAAAGCGCGGCGGACAGTTCTGGCGCGCCGACCGTCCGAGTGCGAAGCTTGCATTCCGCTTTCGCGGCACGAAGTGCGGTGTCTACGACCTGCTTGCGCCTAAGGGCGCGAACGTCCGCATTACGGTGGACGGCAAGGTGATGCGCGAGTCGTGTCCGCGCTTCGATTCCTACTGCTGGTACACGCGGCTTGCGCCATTGTGGGTCTTCGACGGCGAGGAAGGCGAGCACAGCGTGGAGATCGAGGTTCTTGAAGAACAGC
>JAFXEA010000537.1 GCA_017521065.1 Kiritimatiellia bacterium
ATATGTACTCGCGTCACTTTTCGAGCAAATACAAAAAGCCTTACCGTGATGGCTGCTGGCCGTGGATTTCACACAGCTCCAAGGTGTATTTGGCGTACATGAATGAGGTTTTGGGCGAAATAATAGTGAGACTCAAGCGTGAAGGGCTCTCCAAACGCATAGTCGGAATCCATTTCTGCGGCTGGCACGATGCGCAGTTCGCACCGTACCGCCCCGACTATTCGCTCCCCGCCAAGGAAGGATTTCGTGAGTTCCTTGTTGCCAAGTACGGTAAGGCTCCGGAAAACCTCGAACTTCCCGTTCCCGAAAAGAAGCCCTTCCTCGATCCCGAAAAGGAAAAGCTTGCCCACGACTTCAACATTTATCTTCATCTTGCGCCGTTCCGCTTCCAGGAGGCTATGGCGCGCCATGCGAAGAGATGTTTTGGCAAGGATATCGTCTGCATGCATTGGTGCATGGGGCCGTTCACGGGTGAAATGTCGGGCGCGTTCTATCTTGACGAGTTCATGAAGTCAGATGTGATGGATGCGCTTGTGGCGCAGCCGTCCTACGTCCGCCGCCTGCCTGGCCTACCGGTCGGATGCAGTCTCCCGCTTCCTTCGTTCACGCGAAACGGAAAACTTTACATAGACGAATTCGATTTGCGTGCCTGGGGCGAAATTCCGGGTTACGTAAGGGAGGAGTCGATGACCGGACTTGCCTTTGCGATGGATCTTCCCGAATGGGAGGCCGTCAACCGCAAGATGGCCGGGCGAATGATTGCCGCCGGCCACGGATATTGGTATTACGATATTTCCGGCGGCTTCTACAATCCGGTGGGCATCAAGGAAGATATCGGCGCTGCCATGCGTACGTATTCGGATGTCCGGAAAAGCGGTGCGGAGCGCTGGGAACCTTCTGCCGCCGTTGTGGTCGATGTCGAAGGGATGATGTGGCTTAACTTCATCGGCGAGCCAAAGCATCCCAACGGCAAGGCGCTGGTCAACGGACAGATAGGGATCTGGGGCGCGAGCGGCGTGCCGTTCGATGTGTGGACTTATGAAGATGTGTCGAAGAGCGCCGAGGCGTTGGCTTCGCGCAAGGTTGTCGTGCTTGCAGGATTCCATCATATTGATGAATCGCGAAAACAGTGGATAAACAAGCTTGCTGCCCAAGGTGCGACGCTGGTGTTTCTTGCCGGGACGGACGGTTTTCGCAAGAACGTCCGAAAGGAAGGCGCATTTCCCCGCATTGTTGCGGAGGACAAGTTGCGCGAGTGCGAATTTCTTAGCCGTTTCCATGCCGACTGGATGCGATGGAGCCTCGGTATAATCGCCGGAGACATTGCTTATTCGTTCATGCCGCCGTCGTATTTCTTCGACGAGAAGCCCGGAACGACCGTCCTGGCCCGTTATGCCATCGACAAAAAGCCTGCGATCGTCAGGCGAGGAAACTTCATCGCCGTCGGCCAGGCTGCCGGGCTGACGCCGCGTTTCTTCAACCGTCTTGTCCGTGAGGCGGGTGGTTATGTTCCCGTCGAGAAAGGGCTTCAGGTGGACATGAACGGCAGTTTCCTGTCGGTCACGGCGCTTGAAACAGGGCATTTCGATTTCCGTCTGCCATTCCCGTGCAAGGTTATGAACCTCAAGACGGGGTGTCCGGTTCCGGCAGCAGACGGCGTTCTGCCGCTCGATCTCGTTGCGGGGGAAACGCGTTGGTACTCTATTGCAAAATAACATCAAAAGGAAGATAATTAATGAAACACAGTGTCGTCAATATCAAGTGTGCTGCATTTCTGTTTGTGGCTGCGGTCTCGTCGTTTGCGTCGGCTGGCGTGGACGATCCAATCTGGGTGAAGGTCGCTCCCGCGGCCGCCGCGCCGGAAGTGAAGAAACAGGCGGACTTCGTCTGCAAGGGCACGAACGACCAGGATACCTTGCAGATGGCTCTCGACATGTGCGCACAAAAGGAGCGCGATCTTCTTCTCTACAATGGCGTGTACATGATCGATGCATTCAGCGAGCGTCCGGACAAAGGGCCGCGCGCGGGGGTGGTGATTCCGAACATGAAGCGCTATTTCGTATTCAAGGGCCAGAGCTTCTTCCAGGCGGGGTGGAACACGTCGCCGTCGAACGGCGTGATCTTGTACGCTCGGTCGAGCATCTGGCCGACGGCGGGGGACGACGTGCCGTCCGTGCTACGCGGCGAATGGACGAGGAACGGTATCGGCTCGATGCAGGGCGGCGGCTTGCGGATTGAAAACATTTGCGTGTTCATCTGCGATTCGCAGCATCCGGCGCGGTGCGTGGACTTGAGGTGCAACGACGGGGTTGACGTCAAGAACATGCGCCTTAGGGGCATTGGCGACCGCTGCATGAGGGGCGATTCCTGGCCCTACACGAAGTTCGGCCCGCTGCCGATGCCGCACTTCGATTCCATCGGCATCACCATGACGGGCGGCAGCAACCTTCCCCTCGCCCGCTACGACAACATCCACGCGACCGGCTTCGGACAGGCGTTTCAGGCCGGCGGCGAGCACGTGATCTGCAACAGCTGCCTCTCGTCGTACAACCTCTACGGCTGGACGTTCGGCAACTACAGGTTTGGACTCCCCATCGGCGCGGCCGACAACCATCCGATCGTGCTCATAAACTGCGGCGACGAGCAGAGCGTGCATCTGCCGCTTTTCGTCAAGTGCGGCGACAACGGCGGCCGGATCCACGGCCTCCAGTCCGTGACGATGATCGGCATGGACTTCGAGCGCGTGCCGGGGCAGACGATTGGCGGCAAGATCGGCGACGGAATGCGCGAAACGATTCCCGGCACATGGCGCGGTCACATCGAGTACACGATGCAGCCCGAATGGAATGCAACGAACGGCGTGCATCAGGCGCTTTGGGAAGAGGACGGCAGCGGAACTGGCTTTACAACGCGCAACCTTGCCCATAAGACCGTAGGTGATTCCGAGGAGCGCCGCAAGTACTATCCTCAGTTCGGTCAGCAGTACTTTGATACCGATCTCGGGAAACTTCTCATCTGCACCGATCCCGCCAAGCGCAAGTGGGTGGATGCGATGGGCAATCCAGTTGAATAATGGTGAAGCGGAGCAACACCGCCGAGATAAGCGCCTATGGTTGTGGCAAGTGTATTTCGCAGTGTTTTGGCGGCGGCGTTGTTGTCGGCTTGTTTCGTGCAATTTACGGCTAATGCTGCCGATGTGCAGAAAGATGGATGCAAGAAATCTTCGTCTTCTCTTGATGAAGCGAAGGTTGTGCCGTATCTGAAAGGCCGTACAGACAAGGATCCCTTGTCGTATAGGGTCGGGGATGAAATTGTTTTTACCGTTACGCTTCATGGTGCGGCTGCTTTCCCTGACGGAGTTGTAGCAACATGGCATCGTACAGGCGACGATGGAGTAGAGGAATCAGGCGCGTGGGATGGGAAAAGTCCGTTGGTTGTGAAAACGCGGTTGGCAAGGGCTGGTTTCATGCGCCTTACCGTGGAGCCGCGTTGGACATTGAGCGGCAAGCGATGGAGAGAGAAGGGCGCTATCAATGACGTATTCTTTGACGGCGGCGCTGCAGCGGATGTTTTCAAGCTCAAGCAGTCAAAGCCTGAGCCGGAGGATTTTGACAAGTTCTGGCAGACATGCCGAGAAAAACTTGATGCGCTGCCGATGACATCTACGTTGGAGGAGATTCCTTCGCCAGGGAATGAGGCGAAGCTCTATAAGGTCAAGGTGTCGTGTCCTGGAGGTACTGGGGTTACGAGCGGATTTCTGTCGGTTCCAAGAAAGCTGGGGAAATACAGGGCTGTTGCAAATTTCTTCGGATACAACGAAAGCTGGTCGAAAAAAGCGTATACGCCGCCTAAGACCGTGTCGGCGACATCTATAAACTTTTATGTGAGTGCGCATGGATATGAACTCTGCCGTGAAGATGAGTATTATGCAAAGCTGAGGCGGGCAGTTCGGAGCAATGGATTCGGACATGGATTCGATCCGGAGCAGAATAAGAATCCTGAAACATGCTATTTCAGCGGCATGGCAATGCGAGCGCTTCGCGCGGTCGACTACTTGAAAACGCGTCCTGAATGGGACGGTAAGAATCTGCTTGTTGCCGGAGGGAGTCAGGGGGCTCTTCAGTCGATGTGGTGTGCGGCATTTGCGCCGGGTGTCTCCGAATCATGGGTGGTGATTCCGTGGCTTTGCGATGTCGGCGGCACGGAGGATGGTCGCAACCATGGCGACTGGTATCCCAAGTGGGTGAAGGGGCTTGATTATTTTGATCAGGTAAATGTGGCCAAGCGGGTGCCTCGTACATGTTATGTGGCAGTTGTCCGTATAGGTCTTGGGGATTATATCGCGCCTCCATGCGGAACCGCTATTATGTTTCAGGCGCTAAAATGTCGAAAGAGGGCTGTA
>JAFXEA010000538.1 GCA_017521065.1 Kiritimatiellia bacterium
AAGCCGTCACGAAGATGATATCCGAGATTGCCGGCGTTGAGCGGCACATCTATCTTCGGGAATCCATGCGCGACAAGTCCGGGAATGCCATACAGCTTTTTCCATACAGGAGAGGCAAGCTCAAGTGCGGCGAATTCTCCGCGTTGCCCGGCCCAGGCATCCTCAGAAGCGCTTGATACGTAAAGAAGTCTCGGCGCGACAAGCGCCAGGAGAAAATGCTGGTCAAACGGCATCTTTGAAGTGCGATCTTTGCCAACGTATTTCGCATAGGCTGGAGCGAACCACTTCTTCGCCACCATAATATCCTTGATATGCTCCGACTCCCAGAGTTCAATATGGTTGAGCTTTGCGCCAGAGCATCCCGAACAGCACGATACTGTCATGGCAAACCGGGTGTCGAAAGCCCCCGCCACAAGAGCGGTCTTGCCGTTTCTGGAAAGTCCAACGGCGGCGGCCTTCTTCGCATCAAGGAGAGGCTCGGTCTCAACCCAGTCAAGGATGCGGCTCATACCCCACGCCCATGCGGAGAGGATCCCCCACTCTGTTGGCTTGCGGTTCAGGAGATCCTGCGGACCGAACACCTTGAACACACCAGTCGTCGCCACATCGGTGCCTCTCCAGTCCTCTGCCACCTCCTGATTACAGTAAGCAACGACAGCAAAGCCTCGAGACACTATATCATCGACCGGGAGCCAATACACCGGACGAGGACCATCCACCCTGTCAGCAGTTTCAGATGGTCTCGGACTTGAATGGATGAAAACCGGCGCAGGCGTTGCCCGTTTAGGAATCCAGACAGAGAAGTTCATCTCCCCTTTTCCGCCAGGACCTGAATATGTGGCCTTGATGCGCTTGCGAATGGCCTTGCCGTCATAGCATTCCTCAGGAGCGGCGGTTTCCGCGAACGACAGATCCGCAGGCCGCTCCACAGGACGCACTCCGTACTCTTCCTCCAAAAGCATCTTCACGATCTCCGGACGCCGCACGGTCTCCCACTGTTCGCGCGTTGTCACCGTCTCGCCTGATGCGGTCTTGAGAAGTTCCGGCACATCCTTAGGTTCTGGAGCGGTCTTAAACTCAGCAAAGGCCGCCGCCGACACCACTGCGAGACAGAACGAAACATATATTTTTTTCATAACACTACCATCCCATAGGTGAGACAGATTCCTTTCTTGAACGCTCCTTATGGTATCATAATCTGACGATTCGAGTCAATCCCCAGTCGAGCCAATCACCAAAATTGCGTTATTTGCAATAAAGCACAAATATATCTCCGGAGGGACAGACCCTTCAATCATACATTATATTTTAAATCAGCATTGCAGTTTTTCTTAAAAGTAATTGATCGTATTTGACAGTCTAAAATTTTATCCTGAAATTCTTCGTCAAGTTCAGTGAAAGCCTTCCCTTTGAGAAAATGTTCAATTAATCAAACACCCAACCACTCTTTTTAATTTATCCCACTTTTTAAAAGAGTCTGCCCCCTGATTTTGCACTCCTCGTTGGTCGATGCCGCAAGCAAAAACGGCATCGATAACAGAATTATGAAAGCAGCTTTCGATATAGGTATTGTTTCAGTCGACAAAGCGCACCTTCAGGCATGAAAGCTGATAGTCGCCATTGAGCGTCGCCTTGCCCTGGTAGAACAGATACACCTGGCCATCATCATCCTCGAACACACCAGGATGTCCGCTCTCCCACGCATTCCATGAACCGGCCGGACCGTGCGGAAGAACGGGAGCATCCTGCAGACGCGTATAGTTTATGCCGTCCGAAGACCATGCCACACCAATCTGCTGGCGCTCATGATTGTAAGCTCCAGCGTAGAACATGTACCAGATCCCCTTGCGCTCAATAACAGTAGCCGCCTCAATGCAGCTCATTTCCCACTCGCGCTCTGGCTTGAAGAATGGTTTGTCCATGGTGATTTCGGTCCATGTCTCCTTGCCGTAGGATGAACCGTACGGAGCCGACGCCATGCCGAGCATCTGGATCTTGCCCTGCGAATCTCGCGTTGCGTACATGAGGATGAGTTTATCGCCCACACGGTACACTTCCGCATCGATCGCACGATCCAGCGCCCACTTGTTGTCCGGACGGAACACAGGCTCATTGCCGTTGAGCGTAAAGTTTATGCCGTCCTCACTCGTCGCGTGCCAGATGACATTGTTTTTGTTGCCGCCCTTCGCCTTTCCCTGACAGAACATGTGGATCTTTCCGTCGAGCTTCTTCACACACGGTGCAACGCACGCCTCCGTAAATTCAGGAGCGCCGCTAGGCTCAATGTCGCCAATGCGCTTCCAGTTCACCAGATCCATACTCTCCGCAACAGCTCCCCACCAATAGCGTTTCTTCCCTTTGGGAAGATACTGCGGATATTCCTTCGGCTTGTAACTCACACTGTAGTACATCAGATAGCGGCCATTGTGGCGAATGACCGTTGGATCCTTGGCAAACGGACGATCTGCCCCCCTTTGCGCAGTATCTCCGTAGCGCATCAACTGAGGCATCGTCTCG
>JAFXEA010000539.1 GCA_017521065.1 Kiritimatiellia bacterium
AGCGACGGTACCGCTCTCTACTGGATCGTAAAGATGTCCAACGGCGGCGTCGTGATTGCCTCGCCCGATACCGACCTTGATCTCGTGATCGCCGTCCTTGAAAAATCCGACGGCACGTTCCCTGCCGGCCACCCGCTTCCTTCCATCCTCAAGAAGGATATGAAGAACCGTCTCTCAATCATCAGAGGCTCTTCAACTTCCAGTGCCACCTCCGGCAATTCCGGTGTGCGTATGGCTTCTGCGCTTTCAGCAACCACCCAGTCAACCGCCGCTGAACTGCCCGAAGATGTCAAGGCTTCTGTCACGAAGGCCAATGCCCAGTGGGCGAAGTACGACAACCCCAATGCCGGAGTGAATCTCCTTGGCGCTTCGCTGGAGGGCGGCGACGCCAGTCCATACGTCCGTCGCATAGTCGATGGATTCGAGACCGGCGGTCGCTTCACCCATTGGAATCAGAGTGAGTCGCCAATCGATGGCAAGCCTCTCTATAACCTCTATACACCAAATAATGCGGTTTGCGGATGCGTTGCAACAGCCGGCTCTGCGATTATGCAGTTCTTCGGGTGCACCAATGATATTGGCGTTGTGAAAGGTGAGGGGTGCTCCTACAATGGCAGTTCGTTTGAATGTAGCACACGTGAAGGCGTCCTTGACTGGTCTTCCTTGCCCACCAATGATGTTGGTGATGTCAACAACTTCATTGCCACCAACGATGTTGCCCGTGATTTGATAGGTCGTGTTGCCTACAACATGGGCGTACTTGTCGGAATGGGCTGGACGGATGATGAGTCTAGCGCGGTTACGCTCAAGTTGGCGGATGCCTTCATGAGGTATGGTTTTAAGTCCGCCGCCGCAGTATCTTATGAAGACGGTTTGGCAGGTGCCGCCCCCTATTACAAGATGATCTACGCGCAGAACTGGGCAGGTTCTCCAGTTGCGATGAGCATTCGCGGTGATATTGGTGGGCATGCGGTGGTTGCTTGCGGCTATGCCCGTGATGGTGATGGCGACGAGTTCTGCCGTGTGTTCATGGGCTGGGGCGGTTCTGGTGACTCTTGGTACAAGTTCCCCAATGTTGGGAGTTT
The DNA here is from genome assembly GCA_017521065.1 of Kiritimatiellia bacterium. GTDB lineage: Bacteria > Verrucomicrobiota > Kiritimatiellia > RFP12 > UBA1067 > UBA1731. Next base: position 1,086 of record JAFXEA010000539.1, read on the forward strand.
CAACACGATTAATGGCGCAGTCTCCATGCTTGGATATCGGCAGGAAGTTGAGGTGGAGGGTTTCGGCAGCACGGTTGGCATTCCGAGCGATGCCGTTGTACCTGTGTGCGGTCAGGCGAACGTCAAGAACACCAATCTTGTTATCCCCGACGGATCGTACAAAGTTGAGGTTGATGTCGAAACGATGGAGGCAAAGGTCGTTCCGGCGGATTTGGTTGTCCCAGTCGATGAAAACGGCTTCTTCGCAACGCGCATACCGATCAGCATGAAGAGTCCGAGGATAGTGCATCCTGATACTGGATCCTCCATGTCCATCGCACCGTTTGATTCCAAGGTTCTGTTAAGTTCAAATGAAAACCGGGTCAAATATGAAAAGGCCATGCCTAGTGAGTTGCTGTTTCTGGTGATGAACATGAAGGTTGCCTCCACAGTTGCCTCCGCCCGTGAAATCGCCAGCAGGGAAGGCAAGGCATTGCTCATGGCAAGTGGTTCTGGCAGTGAGCGTGATCAGATGCTGATTGACTATATCAGCTATCTTGACTCCACGAGCGACATGTCTAACCGTTTTGTGTTTGTTCATGTGAACAGTGCAGATGCAACATCGACCGAAAAGGATGGCGATCCTTCCATCGGTGTGTTCGATCCTGATGACGGCGCGGCAGAGTTGCGTTGGTGGGAGGCGAATGGTCGCTTGGCGTACGATAACTTCATTGATTACAATGCGGAGAATGGCGAAACGCTCAATTATACGTTTAATGCCGCAAATGCGCTCGCCCTTACCAATTCGGTTTACAGTGTTCTGTCGGAGGGCTATGATTCGCATCAGCGCATCCATTCTGGAATATCGGTCAGTGTGGTTTCCTGGGATTCGGATTCCCTTGGCGAGGAGTTTATAGGTTCGGTTTCCCCTGATTACGGAATCCATGAAAAGTGCTGGACCAATGGTGAGCAGGTGGTCTTTTCCGCGCCTGATGTGTATACGAACCTCACTTCCGGCGTTGTCTATTCTTGCATTGGTTGGGAGATGTACGATGACGGGGCGATTGTAACCAACGGACTTGGGAGCAGTGCGGAGATTGTTCTTGAAAAGGATACGGAAGCGATTTTTGTCTGGCTTTGGGAACCCACACATTACCGTGTGAAGGCATCGTTCATTGGTTTGCCTGAATATGGATTGCCGGAAGGGCTTGTTGTCGTCACGCCTGAAACCGCATGGGCGGAGGCTGGATCCCGTATCACACTGAAGGCGGAAAAGGAGTTGGGCGACTATAGGCTCAATGAATGGATTTTGAGCCGTGCGAATGGAGCCGACTACAAGGCGTACTACAATGGTCGCAATGCGCCGGATGCGATGGTCAGCAAGAATGGTGACACAATGTCGTTCTTTGTGTACGAACCGGTTTCTGTCGCCGCAAACTACAGCACGGATGCCACTACTGGCTCCATCACGGGGGATGTAAAAGAGTATACGTTTGAAATCCATTCCTTCCCTGTCGAATTTGAGGCGCTGGTGTCCCTCAAGCATGGCTATGTGTGGGGGGAGAACACCACCATTGATCCTGTCGTTCACTTAGAGCCTGCGGTGCAGTCCTATGTGGATTCCACGGGTGGCGTCTGGATTTGCACAGGCTGGGCGATAAACGGTAGGACTTATTCCGATGCAGAGATGGCTTATACTCTTTCTAAGGCTGGGTCTGCCTATTCCGTGACGTGTCTGTGGGGCATCAAGCCTCCGGATCCGCTTCCAGACGATAGCGATGACCCAAGCGACCCGGACGAGCCGAGCGATCCGGACGAGCCAAATGATCCTAGTCAGGATCCTGTCCCTGTGCCGATAGCTTTCTCGTCGATATCTCAGGGAATGGATGGAACGTGGACGCTTGTTCTCACAAATGCCGTGAAGGATTGCTGGTATCATCTTGAATACACCGACAGCCTTTCACCGATCAATTGGCAGCCTGTTGTCTCCGTGCAGGCTACGGAAGATGGTCCCCTTACATTCTCGTCAGTAGGAGAAAGCGCTACTGGTTTAGGCAGGTTCTGGCGTGCCAGGGCAACAGCGAAGGAGACTGACAATTGATGAAGCTATATCTGTCAATGTTGGCACTGTGTGCGGCGAGCCTTCTCGTGTCCGGTTGCGGATGCTCAAAAGAGAAGTCCGCCGCCGATGGCGTTCCCGCAAGGATGAAGGATGTCGCGTACACTAATCAGCTCATGCAGGTCCACAAGGGTCATATCGCCATAGCGAATCGCGCTGCAGCTCTTCGTGCAAAGATTGCGAAGATGGGCAAAGATGCAGAAAAGCGTCCGGAATACTCAGCGTTGACGAATGAACTCGCGAAATGCGAAGCTCAGGCGGCGCAGATGCGCAGGGAGGCTAGAGAAGCCGTCCGTGCGCGAATCCTCAAGGATGCGGCAAAGAAAGGCAATTTGAAGTAATGAAAGGTGCAGATATGAAAAAGGCAATGCTTGGTTTCATCGCGACGGCGATGTCACTTATGGCAACTACAGCTCAGGCGTATAATGGCGTGGGCGACATCAGGTCGATAGATCCATGCGACCAGTACGGGTATGTGATCGAAAATGGGTCGATGGCGCAGCCCTATACTGCGGGGCAGACAGCCTACTTCCGCATCCGCCTTGAAAACGTGAACAGCCGTGAGAGCTGGGAGACGAAGGGTTCTACCATGCTCTCCAATCCGTGGCGTTTCCAGTATACTGGCGTTGGTTTGGATTCTGCACTTGAGTGGGCGATCAACCCTCCAAAGGTGGGTGTGTATGTGAGCGGTCAGCTTCGTGGAGCTACGATTGTTTCGGCGCTTCCGGCTGCCGATAAGGGTTGGTACACCGATATCCTCTGTTCTTACGCGGTTCGTCCGGGAGATCTCGCACTTCCTATGACCCTTGCGAACCAGTCTGGCAAGGAAATGGGCGATGGTTCCGCTGCGGAGTATTACCTCGATACGGTTCCTCGCTCTGGAGTATGGAGTCTCATTGCCTACGAGCGCGAGAGTTCGTTTACGTGGAATACGGTTGTCGCCACAAACACTTGCACCTTCAAATATGGCGAAACCCAGTTCTTCAACAGCAATGCTTCCGCTGCAGCAGAAATGAATGACTGGACGACTGACTATGCTCTCAAACAGGCTGGTCTTTACCTCAAGTCTGTTGATTTTACCGCCGCAGAATATTCTGTCGCTCAGGGACGTACCGAGAAGGTTACTGTCGGCATTGTCGGCGGTGTGAATACAAACGGCAACGGCATGGTCTATGCAATGGTCAAGGATGGTGGCGCAGTCGCTCTCGCCGAGGATTCTGTCGAGGTTGTCACTGTGCCAGAAGATCCGAACGGCGATGCCGATGTAGCTTATCAGGTTGCAAAGGTCACCATTCCTAGCGGTGCGGACGTCGATACGTTCTCGTTCAAGGTTAAGGGCATTACCCAGGGAGCGGAATCTACTGTCTATCTGTCCACAACAAAGTCTTTTGCGTATGGTGATGCTCATGATCTGGTGACAAACTTCGTCACGGCTGTAGTGAAGTGCGTGGAGCCGCCGCCACCGTACATTTCCGTCACGCTCGACGGTGCGGCATCCAAGTCGATTACGTCGAATTCCAACTACAAGGATTACGCTGCAAAGTTGACGGTCACCCTTTCCGAGCCGCATACATCTGACGTCACCGTCGATGTCTCTCCGGCTATGGTCTCCAATAATGGCACTGATCCGCTCGGCAAGTATGTCGGCATGTCCACCTATTCGGAGAACGGATTCCTTGAGAAGGTCAATACCGTTACCTTCACTGCCGCAGAAATGGCCGCAGGTACGCTCAGCAAGGATCTGTACGTATATGTCCTCGGTGCGGATGACCAGACCGATGGCGTTGGCAAGGGCATAATCTTCAAGC
>JAFXEA010000540.1 GCA_017521065.1 Kiritimatiellia bacterium
GATTGGCGGACTCTTGACCGACATATTCGGGAGTACAATACTCTTCATCCCGAAAAGAAAATCAAAGGTGTTGGGATGCTTAAAATGCTGGAATTGGCGGCGGCATTTGAATTGGTGCGAAGGGGCTATGAAAAGGAAGCCGAGGATATTCGGCGGATGAAAATCAAACAGCCGGAAGATTCCTACATCGTTTTTCGCAAGGCGCTTCAAGTGGGCGAGGAGCAGGAGTCCTTTTTTGTTCTACCTCTCGATACGAAGAATCATCCGCTTTGCACAGCTCCGTTGCGTGTGACTTGTGGGTTGGTGGATCAGACTCCGGCTCATCCTCGCGAAGTTTTCAAGGCGGCTATCCGATGGGGCGCTCAATCTGTGATTGTTGCGCACAACCATCCGTCAGGAGATCCTACGCCGGGAAGTGACGATGTGCGGTTAACGGAACGGCTTGTTGCGGCTTCTCGGATTATTGGGGTGCGGTTGTTGGATCATCTAATTTTAGGCGACAGCGCGAGTGCGGACGGCAGAGGGTTTGTGTCGTTGCGCAAGATCGGTGCGGTTGCGTTCTGACCTTGTCTATTTGCTGGATAGCAGTAATTTCAATCGAATGCTATTACTGCTATCACCGGTGCTGTGGTAGGCGCATTTTTAGTGTTCCAGATGAGATCAGCGATAGGTCAGAGACATCCCTTACGTCTGATTTGCTTGATACGCTACATAAGTTCGAGAGGATATTTGAGTGAGAAACGCAGCCATAATAGCAATTGGTACGTTTGCCTATGGGGTGGCGCTTGGTTGGTGGCGTTGATGGCGGCAAGGTGTAGGTGCGGACGCATGGAATGCGTCCGTCAGGACTAGGGGGACGGCGGGTGAGGTGGAGCGTGCGGCGCGTTGGGGACAACGCGCCAAAGGTGGCGGGGATTGTGGGATGGTTCGCTCTGGAGAATCAAGGGACACACCCTTCGGAAAAGTGAGATAAGTTAAAAAGAAGCAGTAAATATCAGATTAATTGAATGTTTTCTCTTTGTTCTTGGAGGAACCCTGAATAAGTTTGGTTGGGAGGCTATATTATGCGATTTGAGGGTTGTTTTTCTATCGGCTGAATCTGCGCCATTGGCGGTGAGATTTAGCGTAACATTATTGGTACTTAGTAGTTTATTGGTTGAGAATTGCTCCGAAGTGAATTCTCATTTTCAGCGGCTTTAATGTAAAATGACATATAGGTCACTTGGACTTCGTTCTTTTTGCTATAATAGACGTCATGAAAAAAGCACTAGTGCCGCTTGCTGACGGTTTTGAGGATATTGAAGCCGTTGCAGTCATTGATATTCTCCGCCGTGGAGGCGTGGAGGTTGTTACAGCAGCGTTGTCCGCTGAGCCGTCGGCTCTTTCCGCCCATGGCATCAGGATGGCGTCTGATGCTGTTCTTGACGATGTGATTGACGGTCGTTGGGATGCGATAATCCTTCCTGGCGGTGGTCAGGGCACCGCCAATCTCATGGCTTGTGAACGGCTCATTGATAGGTTGCGCGAGCAGAAGGAGTCCGGTGGCTACGTATGCGCAATATGCGCGGCTCCCACTGTTCTTGCAGCGGCAGGTGTTATTGAGGATGAGGATGTCACGTGCTATCCGTCATGTGCTCCGGACATGGGGTGTTCAGTCGTTGATGCGCCTGCGGTTGCCGACGGCCAGATAATCACAGGACGCGGACCTGGTGCCGCAATCACGTTCGCTCTTGCGGTATTGATGCACCTCGCAGGCGAAGAGGTCGCCAATGAAGTCGCGGAAGGGATGGTTACGGTGATATGAAGCAGACTGTAATGTCGGTGCTGGCGCTTATCGGCGCTGCAGCTCTTGCAGGAGGTGCATTTTTCCTTTGGAGCAACCGTCCTGGCAGGACGGCGGTATCTGTCAATGGGCGCATCCTGACCGCCCGTGAACTTGACTGGCGAGCGCAGACCCTTATCGATGATGCGAAGCGCATGGAGAAAATCCTGATTCCGGAGCGCGAGATGAAGGAGGCGATGAGGCACTATCGTCGCACCGCTGCGAAGATGTGGATCGTCAAGGAGGTTCTGCTCGCCGCCGCAGTTGAGTCGGGGGTAAAGGTCACCGCTGACGATGAGAAAGCGTCTTTGGCAAGGGTTGCGAGCCAGCTTAAGTCGCGGAATCTTACGCCCGAGCAGTTCTTCAAGGAGGGGCCGATTCCGGAGGCGACAAAGCGTTCGGACTTCAAGGAGGCTGTGCTTATCGGGAAATACACGAAACGCGAGATAGAGGACAAGCTTTCCGTCGGAACGAAGGAGATCGATGATCGTGTGAAGGAGTTGCGTGAACTGAACGCGAAGGTGAAGAAGTCCGGAGGCAAGCCGAAGCTCAAGGCGGACCGAAAGACCGCGATAGAGATGCTGCGTCAGGAGAAGTACAATATTGCGTTCCGAGATCTTTTCCGCGACAGGTTCGGAAAGATGTCGGTGAAGTGCCCAATGTTTGAGGATCTGGAGTCTGTTGACGGAGTTTCGCCGCCACGCTGAAATCACGATGCTTTTTTCGCATATATATTGATATGACAGTAGAGATTGAAAAAACGTGTTTTGCGGCTTTTGCCCTGTTTATTGCGGCGGTATGCGTCGCAGCACAGCCTTTTGAACGCTATCAGACGGTCATTGACCGCAAGCCTTTCGGTCCGGAGCCGGTTAATTTCGATCCGGATGCCGCGCCGGGTTCTGCTGCCGCAAATGCCGCTGCTGCGGCAGAGGGGGAAATGACGGAGGAGCAGAGGACTGCGGAGGAACAGCAGTTGGCTGCAAGCGTAAGGGTGTCGATGATAAACATCACGCCTGTGGGGGATGTGGCCGTGGGGTTTACGGACACTTCTGCGAATCCCGTTGAGAACTACTACCTTAAAGTGGGCAGGAGCCAGAACGGGTGGACGGTCAAGAGTGCCGACCCTGCGACAGAGTCCGTTACGCTTGAAAAAGGCGGAGTCGATGTGACCGTAAAGCTGGGCGAGACGTCCGGAGGCGGTAAAGCCAGTGGGGCGAAGAGAGGACGTGGTCATCATCCAATGACATTGCAGTCGAGAAATGGTCCTCCTGCGGCAACAGCCAATGCCGAGGAGGAAAATCACCGTCCTCCATTGCTTGGAGGCCGCCCCTTGGGAGGATTGGCCAACTTGCGCAAACGCCGTGCTGAAGAAATGAGAAAAGCCAAGGTGGAAGCTGAGAGAAAAGCAGAGGCCGAGGCCGTCGCTGCTGCTGAGCGGGAAGAGAAGGCCGCCCGAGAAGAGGAGGAAAGGCGCGTGCAGGAGGAGCAGAAGGCCAGGGAGGCCGAAGAACGCGCACAGCAGCGTGAGGCGTTGCTCCAGATTCAGGAACAGCTGAAGAAAGAACGTGCGGCCAGAGAGGCAGCACAGCGACGGGAAGAGCAAGGGCAGGAGGCTCATGGCGATGCAAATAACGTTGAGTAAATTTCGTGAATCATTGTTGAATTCAGGTTCCTATGTCTCCAGCCCGGAGACGTTGGCTCCTGTTCCGCGCAAGCCAGGACGCTGGACGACTTTCCGTTTCTCGTGGAGCGTGTTTTTTGTGTTTCCATATTGCGCAGTACGGGAGTTTTTCCGCTCGCTTACGACGGAGCTTTGGGCGAAGTGCTGCTTCAAGACGGTCCAGAAGGCCGAAAAGTTCGGAGTGAAAGTCACTGCGGACGGATGGGAGAACCGCAACGGATATAAGGGGCCTGTCGTGTATCTCAGCAACCATATGTCCACGCTTGAGACGATCATGCTCCCCCCGGTTCTTCTGACCTATGGTCCGTTCAACGTGTTCGTGAAAGCATCGCTCTCAAGGCTTCCCGCGCTCAAGCGCGCCGCCGCGCACATGGGGCTCATTCCGCTCGGACGCAGGTCTCCCAGAGAGGATCTGATGCAGGTGTTCAATGAAGGCGTCGCCCGGATCAAGGAAGGCAACTCCGTTCTAATATTTCCGCAGGGATCGCGCGAGAAGGTGTTTTCGCGCAAGCTATACTCTTCCATAGGCGCAAAGCTTGCGGAGAAAGCTGGTGTTCCTGTGATTCCCATTGCGGTCAAGACCGACTGTGAACCGACACGTCCGGACGGGAAGGGCTGGCTCAAGGATTTTGGCACTGTTGATACTTCAAAAGACATCCGACTCCGTTGTGGTCCTCCAATCACCGGAACTGCGAAGGAGATGCACCAGAAGGTGTTCGATTGGATCAAGGCTCAGCTGGAGGAATGGAACCTCCCGACAGAGGGATGATGAACAGGTATCTCATTTGGCTTAACTGGCCGGAGCCACCATTCCGACTCAATGCATCCGACCTGAATGAGTTCAGGTCGCTGGTGAAAGGCGAGGTTGTTGCGGTACGGTCGGAACGTGCGTTTCTGAAAGAGCTTCAGTCCGCTACCCATGCTGTCTGCTGGGAGTTCAGGAAGGAATGGTTCGCCAAGGCTCCGCGACTCCGTGTTCTCGCAACACCTGGTGCCGGACGTGAACTTCTGCCGACAGACGATGAATTGCCCGATGGCGTGCGCAAGGTGCACGGCGAGTTTCATGGCGCGATAATGAGCGAGACTGTCATCGCATACATGCTTGCGTGGTGCCGCGGTCTCTTCACCGCCTATGACTGGCAGAAGGAGGGTGGTCAGGACGATCTTTGGCGACGGGCGGATTTCGGAAACTATTGCTATTCTCTTGCCGGAACAAAGGCTGTCATACTTGGCTACGGAAACATAGGCCGGACGACTGGGAAGAAGCTGAAGGCACTCGGGGTTTCGGTGACGGGAATCCGCCGCCGGAACATAGCCGAGCTTCCTGATGCGGTGTCGGATGCGGACTGGCTCATATGTGTTCTGCCATCAGATACCGGTACCGACAACATGGTGGATGGGCGACTTCTGCGCAGGATGAAGAAAAGCGCGGTCATCGTGAATGTTGGACGGGGAAATGCCATAGACGAAGCGGCTCTCGCCGATGCGCTCAGGATGCGTCGGATTGCGGCGGCTTTTCTGGACGTGTTCAAGAAAGAGCCGCTTACGCAGGAGTCTCCGCTTGCCGCAGACGTCCCCGGTCTCTTCCGCTATCCGCACGGTTCTGCGTTCTCTCCCGAATATCTCAAGCTTTTCTTCCGCGAACTTGCGGTGCATGGATTCCTGTCGGAGTGAGACATGAAGCTTGTGCTTGCCCCGATAGCCGGATTCACGAACGCCGCCTTCAGGTTGATGGCGACACATGGTGGCGCTGATTTGACGTACACGGAAATGGTTTCGGCGGCAGGGCTGGCGCACGGGTCGTCTCCCACACGCCATCTGATGGAGGTGTTGCCCGGTGAAGGTCCTGTTGCGTGTCAGCTTTTCGGTTCCAAGCCGGACGAACTTGCTTTCTCGGCGCGGGAGGTTGCTGCTCTTGGAAGGTTTGTCGAGATCAACCTGAATGCAGGGTGTCCTGTACCGCGTATCGTAAAGGAGGGTTCCGGTTCGGCGTTGGTGAAGAATCCCCAGCTCGTCCATGACCTCCTTGCGGCGATGGTAGCTGAGGCGAATGGTGTGCCGGTGACGCTCAAGACACGTCCGGGGTCTCGTCCGGACAAGGTGCTGATGCTGGAGCTTCTCGACGCCGCTGAGACCGCAGGGGCGAAGGGCATTGCGATGCATGCGAGGTTTACGTCTCAGAACCATGGCGGCGAGGTGCATCTCGATCTTCTGTCGGAACTTGTACAGAAAGCCAAAATCCCCGTGATCGGCAACGGAGGGGTTGTTGATTCCGAAACCTTGCGAGCGATGGCTGATACAGGCGTTTCGGCTGTCATGCTCGGACGCGGTGCGCTTCCTGATCCGTATATTTTCGCAAAGCTGAAAGGCGTTGAATTTGAAGCTCTGTCGCCAGAGCGTCTTTTCCGCAAAAATCTTGACGCGCTCATAGCGCTTCATGGGCAGATAGCGGAACGGTTTCCCGCCGATAGGCTTCCAACGCTTGATTTCTGGACGGCAGGGGCCGTGCGCACGCATCTTTTCCGATATTTCGCAGGCCGCCCAGGGGCCGGGGAGTTCAGGCGAAGGCTGATGTCCCTGCGCACTCTCGATGAAATAATCGCCGCGATTCCATCTCAGCGGTGATGTTCAACAGCATTTGAATGTGAAGGATAGAGCATGTCAGTTGCAGTACATATTCTCCTCCTCGGAAGCCTGATATTCCAGCCTCCGAAGGAGTTTCCTGATCTCGCGCTTAAATGCTGTCCATTGGCCAACGCAAAGGCGGAGCCTGTTGAGATGCCTCGCGCCACCGCATTTATTGTGAGCGAACGAGATGGA
>JAFXEA010000541.1 GCA_017521065.1 Kiritimatiellia bacterium
AATGTTGCCACTGGAACCACTTCCACATTGGCAACATTACCACCGCACCTTCACCTCAAACCATCGCTGCCCGTTCAGAAGGACACGTTCGGACCTGATTCATTTACCGGCACAGAAGGAGCATGGATCTCATGCTCCTTCACCGATATGAGCATCGTATCATGAGGTGCAATGCGGCCATGCAGGGTTGTGGTCACCGGCAAGGACGGGAAATCCGAATGGACAAGCACATCAGAGATACGTCCGCCCATCTGGTTAAAACCTATCGCCGCATTGAGATATGTGTCACGTTCGTTGCGTCCGAAGACCGCAAGACGTCCATTCGCGAGGCGGAACCCGAACACGCGCAGATCAGGAGTCTCCGGAGTGAACAAAGAGCCGCGCCATGCAATCGACCCGGCGGCACGCTTTATCGCAATCTCGGGCGGCAGATTCTCGGGGATCGGACGCTTCCAGTAGCACGTATCGTTGTTTGGCATGCCAGGGAATGGCGGAGTCCCTTCTGGGACCGGAACGTATTCAGCCGCAAACGGCCTTTTCGCGCCACGCCCCAACTCAACCACATGGGCAAGCCTGTCGCGCAACGCCGTCAATTCCTCTTCCGGGAAAAACTCGGGGTTCAGTATCACAACCGGCATCGTCTTGTCCGCCATGGCCGCTTCCACGGACACTATCGCGTTCAACGTCGCCTGATGGTGTATAAGTTCGTAGAGCAAGGTATTTGACGAGGCGTCACGGCTAACGACGCAATCATCGAATTCAGCGTCGAAGGCGCGGTCGCTCCACACAACCCGCATCCCGACAGGTCCCTTGGCCGGAAGGAACGAAAGATTCCACATCTTGCCGAGAGACTTCCATTCCTGAGCGGCGATCCCATCTGCAAGACACGCCAGAACTCCCTCCAACGCCCTTTTCTCTCCATAGAACACACTTCCGAGAGCCATAATCTCCGACGCTGTGCGAGTGGGAGAATGGCGCAATGCGCTCCACTGCTCCGTTCCGTCGTTGATGGCATGGAGAAGCACAAGAGGAGTCTCAGGGACGCAAGCCTTCAAGCGCATCAGCATTGCCGTAGAGCGGTCTATTGGAGACGATTTCTGGAAGTTCCAACCCTCGATCGACTGTGCGGCGGCAGAGGATTCAACAACGAATCCGTCAATGCCCGTCTTGGCAAGCAGACGGTAATCCACACCATACCGGTAGAGCGCCTCATAGGGATCACGCGTCCAGCAGGTGTTCAGCCAGCACTTGAGGTTCTTTGACTTAAGCGCGGAAACGATGATGCGCCAGTTCTCTGCATACTGCTTTGCCGTTTCACGCGCTATGCGGACACGCTCCTTCCCGGAGCACTCCGGCAGCAGATATCTCGGCGGGGCATAGCCGTCGGAGCCATGAAGTCCATCAAACCCGTAGTCGGACAGAAACGTGGCGAGCCTATCGGCAACCACGGTCGCCCGCTCCTGCGAAACAGGGTACTGTTCGCTAGCAAAGAACGATGCGAACACCTGCACTCCGTTGCGCTGAAGCTCCGCCACCAGCCCCTTGAGCTGAAACGCCGTCCAGTCCTGCCGTTTGCGCTCTGCGTTGAACGGACGGCCGCGGTACGAGCATGAGCTTGGAAGGAAAACGAAATCCTTCGGCAGACCTTTCGTGTGCGAAAGGAAAAGTTTGTCGCTGTTCAGCAGAAGCGACACCGTATGAGGTTTGACGTCCATCCGGCTAAGATATTCCCCAACGCCGAAATCCGCCTTTGAGTTGTCGAATCCGATGAGTTCGACCCAAACGAAAAACATATATGCGAACAATGTTGTCATCTATCTGCTCCTTTGTTTTGTTATATTGCCTTACCGCCAGAACTTCCACCAGCTGCCGGGAACGCACTCGCGTCCATCGGCAAGATTCAGCACCTTGACCTTGCCGCCCTTTACGCCACATGAAAACGTTCCGTCCTTCACGACGCCGTAATACGGCTTCTGTCCCTCAACAAGAACGCCAACCGGAATCATCACATCCTTATCGGGCGAAACGACCGTAAGGCGGCCATTATTCAGCTTCGCCTTCAGCTTTCCGAGCGGACGTTCTGCGACCAGGAACACACGCCCGTCGTTCGTGGTGTATTCGACATCTATCGCCGTATCGCCGTTTGGCAGAGCCCTGTGCGGAACCTTCCTGTGTGCGACAAGATCGTACACGGCCCCAGCCCTTCTCCGAACCGTCACTTCGGCAGAATTCGGCGCACCCTTCTCCATAACCATGCCCCACTGTCCGACATAATCGCCGAAAACGCGCTTATCGTTGATCGCAAAAAGATAATCGGCAGTTTTCCATGAACGCACCGCAGTCACGATGTGCTCGTTCGATGAATCAGCCGGCGGGCGGTAGAATGGGGACAGACCCTTCTTCAGCTTCGACGCGGCAGCATGGAGCGCGGTGTTGTCTCCAGCCCCATCCTTCCATGTGCGGCGGAAGCCTTCGAGCGGAAGATCAGGAAGTATGCCAGGCACGAGATATCTGTCACCCACAACAATCCCGCCTTTCGCCTGGAAAGACTTCAACGCATCAAATGTTGTTTTTGTCAGCACATCGCAATGCGGTGCGATAATGACCTTCACAGTGGACGGTATGCCACCCTTCGCAATCTCCTCCTCGTAGAGCACATACGGCTGAAGGTTTGCGCAGGTCACCATTATCCCGCACTGGTAGATCCAGCCATCCCACCCCCAGCTGCCGCGCCCGGCGAAGAACGTAGAGGCGTAGCTTTCCAGCATCGCCACCTCCGGCTTGCGTTCCGGCACGGCACGGAACAGCGGACCAAGGGGAATGCCAACCTCATGAAACACATTGGAGATGGCATGTATCGACTCCGGATTCGTGAACTGATAGCCCGCTGCGTCTTTCTTCTGCCCCACTCTTGCGGCATCAAAAAGCGCACGGCAGGCGAATGTGCCGACTCCATCCGTCTGATGGGCAAACATCGCCCAGATCCCTTCACGCAGAATGTCGGGAGGGGTTGTCATGTACACTACGTTCGGACGGTCCGCGACCCAGGCTGGAGGGTTGGTGACCGTTACATCCTTCGGCGCAAGACGGCTCCTGTAGGATATGCCCTGAATCATGGAAACGACCTTCTGTCCCGCCGTGCCGCGAGCCATCGCCTGCTGTTCGGAAATTACGTAGTAGATGTTGTACGGTTCAGGGGTTGGGTAAGTCCACTGGTTGCCGTGCGTCATTTCGCCGCCCGAGCCCCAAAGAGGCGGAACCCGCACAATGGGATCATACATCGCAAGGGCAGGACGCTTGAACTGCCTCTCAAAGCTCCGCTTCGCCGCCGTCTGGTAATCGTTCCAGCCGTCGCCCGTCTTCCAGAACCAGCGGTAGAACTTCATGAGACGATAATCCTCGTCCACAACACGTGACACAGGGAAGTCCTTCAGCTGGAGATAATGGGGCGCAACCTTGGCGTCTCCAACCTCCGGCGGCATGGCCTGTCCCGTAGCGTCACGGTAGCTTTTCGCGAAATACTCCCTGTGCGACGGACGGGAATGGTCCCGGACTTCACTTGAAGGTTCGATTCCGATGCAGGCTGGATGGTTTGATATCGACGATATGATGAGGTCTGTCCCCTTCATCACATCCTTCCAGGCCTCCGGATAGGCGATATCCAAATTGTGCTGTTTCGAGCCGTCGGTTTTGATGCGCGGATATTTCGATATGAAATCCCTGGAGTTCACGAGCGGCAGCTGTTCGATGTAGTCGCAGCCATCCGCAAGGATACGATCCATCAGCTTATGCTTTTCGATGATTGCCGTATCCTTGTACGTGCCGCGCGAAACGCTGTAACGCCCCCAATAGTTCTGGATGAACGTATTGAATCCAGACGCAACCATCTCAGGATAGAAATGCTCGTTTATCAGCCAGAAGAACCTGAACTGGTCATCCGGGTTCGCCCTCGGCCCGAACGTTGCCGACAAGACCACGGCGGGAGCGGCCAGCCCCCACATAGCCAACATCACTTTCCGCATTTCAGTACCTCCACCGAAAACTTCTTCCAACGGTCCTTTCCGTGTTCGTTGGTAACCCACATCCTGTTCTCTCCGCCCCATTTCACCACCTTCGTCACATCGCACCTGAGTTCACGCTGGCCTTCACGGGAAGGATCGAAATCCGCCACAAGGACATCGTTCACCCACACCATGAGATGCTCCGTGACCTTGCCGAACCACACCTCAACCGCATCACACGCCATCTTCGGCGGCATAACAAAGCTCTCACCCTCCGTGAAGACGGACTTGAGACGGAATATCTCATGGTCGTTCAAGGGGCTTTGGGAAAGCGGCAGTTCCATGCTGACGCTTTTCGCCGCATTGCGATTGCGAAGCAGTTCCTTCGCCAACGCCTTCACAGCATCATCCGGATCGGAGGAGAGTCGCTTCGCAGCCTCGCGCCCTTTGGCGACATCCCTTTCGTGAAGCTTGAAAAGAGCGAACCGCCTCACCCCAGGATCTTTATCCTTGAGATGCGCCGCTATCGCGTCCGCCGTGACTGACGACGCATCAAGAGCTGACCTCACCGCACGGCGATGCTCCACCATATCTTTCGACGGAACATTGGCTCCAACGCTCCCCGCCACCAGCACAACGGCAACCGCCGCCAATCCGACACGCATTTGAAAAACTCCCTTCACCTGCTACCTCAACACAACGGTCGTTCCCTTTGGGCGATACCACCATATCGACCCGGTGCCATCACTGGCGCGATCGAACACCAACGAACCTCTCACACCATCACTTATGACCTTAACGTCTTTTGCGGCAAAATCGCCATCACGAGAAGAGCATGACACCAGCTTCGTCCAAACATCCGTTGTTGTGAACTCCGACACGTCAACCTCAAGTTTTGCGCCTTCTCTTACCATGAGGCTGCCGGCAACTGTGACCGTAGGCGGAGTGTCACCTACCACAGTCAACTTCAACAGTGACGCCTCTGCCACAGAATTGGAAAGCACAAGATTCATGTCAACCGTAAGCGATCCAGATCCAGATACATGCACAGTGCCTCTACCGAGATCGCCCACATGAAGCGACTTGCGGGCGCGGAACGAACCTCCCGTAATCTCAAGCAAGCCAACAGACGAGCCATCGTTCACCGGCATATTCTTCTGTGCGTCCGGTCGGTTTAGTGTTGCCAAATCGATGCCGCCAACATAGACCATGTTCCCATAGTCGCAGCTTCCGGCGGAGATGGAATATGAGCCTCTTCCTCCGCAGAGACCAAGCACCATGGCGCTACGGCTCCAATAACTGAAGCTACCACCATCGGTAACCGAATACAGTTTGCCGCCCGTCTGCGTGACACTGCCAACAGCGTTTCCTGCACCGACAATCAATGGAGCTGTGCCGTTCGTAACTATGGAGTCTCCAGAGATGTTAAGCCGCCCGTCGAACCATCCGCTCAAGTCGCCGTGCGTGCCATAACCGACAACCGTTCCCCATAATGCAACACGTGAAGACTCGTTATGGCACTCGGTGGGATTAAGGTAAAGAACGCCGCCTGCAACATCCACAGTTCCGGTGCAAGCGTATATTTTGCTGTTCTCCTTGCCTGTACCTGACAGATTATTTGGATATGCACCGATTCTCAGTCCATACTGTCTGAATTCCGTATGTCCGCCCGTTATGGTCGTCGTGAATGTGCCATGACCGCATCCAAGTTCGCAATAACGTCCAAAACTGTGGTTGCCGCCGGATATGTTAAGCGTACCGACGGTACGCAATGAACGGGCATCCGTCTGACCGAAATAAAACTTTGCCGCAGAAACCTTGAAGGAGGAATTATCCATCAGATTAATCTCAAGCCCTCTGCCACTGTCGGAGAAATACGGCCGTAAAGAGCAATGGTTCTGGTCATTTCCAATGAACTCAATGGAGGCGTTATCCTTCAATGTAGTAACGCCTCGTCCAAACGTGGCACTTCCGTTCAATATCCGAAGAAGCGAATTTCCGGCAAGCTCAAGGGTGGATCCTGTTTCGCTGTTGCTGTTCAAGCGTAGCACAGCATCGGACTTGTGATCACTATCCAGCGACAGCACACCGCCGTCCATCTGAATCTGCGCATAATTGACACAGTCAAGAAGAATTCCGGACGCTATGCTATCGGTATATTTGAAGTAGGCATTGCCGGAAATGATCTTAAGCAATGGACAGCGTCCACCGTTCGAATTTGAGCTGTCCATGTAGAACTGCTTGACCGCATTCGTTGCAATAAGGTATCCGCCATCAACGATGACCTGTCCGCCTGCCGCCAAATCAGCCCTGCCGCCTGACATTTCAAAAACGCCGCCGGAACCGATTCGTATCTCACCATTCGTCACTACAGTTTGACCGCCGGAAACTTTTAGTGCGGCATTTTCGATTGCAAGATGTGCCGGAAGAGTGCTGGAGGTGCCGCTGAGGAGCAATCCGCCAATCACCTGCTCGGTCGTATTCGATAATCCCACCGTATAGGCGGCCAAAGTATTGGTGATATACACCGTTTCGCCCGAACTGTACGAAGGCACAGATCCGTCAAGCCAGTTGCCTCCGAGCATCCAATCTCCACTCACCGCATCCTTCCATGCGGATGAAGCCTGCACGTCCGTAAATGACACAGCGGCAAGCATGACAGCCAATGATTTTCGCACCATCACTTATTCCTTTCTTGAAACTACAGTTTCACACAGAAAGAAATAGTACCAAATACATTTTTTTTTTCAACCGAAATGTTCAACTACGTGGGATGCAAGGCGATTCAAACTGACAAAAACTTTCATCGAGATTAAAGTTCTGTTTCCGCAAACGTGAAGTGAGAGACCTTCAGGCCGCATGACTTGAACGATTCCACAACTGCGTGCAGGCGTTCCGGGGTGAGCTCGCATGCGATCACCACGCTGTCGGCCTTAGTCTCTTCAACTATCCGCTTTGCGTCTATATGAGGGCCATCCACTTTCATGCCACCTATATACTTTCCGCGAAGAAGTATGTCGTCATCGACAAGCCCCACTATGACGCGTTTCTCCGCCAGAATCTTGCGCACAAGCTCACGCCGGAACGCCCGGTAGCGGAGGCCTGCCCCAAACACGAGAGTACGTGAAATGGACGGCTCGTCCATCATGCGCCTGACATGTATGCGGCAGAAAAGCTCCCTCACAAACTGACGGATCGAACGCACCGACATCAGCAATGGGAGAGCCAATCCAAAATGGACAAGAGGGAATGCGATCATACGCCCTTCCTTGTACCCCAACACAATCATTATCGCAAAGGATATCGCCATACCGACCATGACAGACACCATCAGTCTGATGAAGTTGGACAACAACGCCCGCCCCCACACCGTAGTGTATCCCTTGAACAGAACAATGGACATGAACACAGGCACAACCCTCAACGGCAGGAATGTGTGGAAAGACTGCGGATTCGGCTCTATCCGGAATACGACCATAGTCACATACCAAGTAAAGGAAAGAATCAGGATGTCCGCAATAATGAGCAAAGGCACGGCAAACGCAGCACGACGGCGACGGCGAACCGGGGTGAGATTATGGGCGACCATGTTCGCAAGACGTCCTGTATCCCAAAGCTCAATGCGCGACATGTCTCGTACCACAATGAACGTCGTCACGACAAACGCAACGATGAACAGTCCCGCCGCACGGTCTTCAAGCATCACGCCTCCGACTCCGACAACGACAAGAAACGCCGCGAATGCGTACAGCACCACCGCAGTCTTCCGCTGAGACACGAGCCTGCGCAGAAGGCGGTGATGAATGTGATCGGAATCCGGCTGCATGAGTTTTGTGCCGCCCCTGTCGCTGTTGGATTCCTTTTTTATCAATGCGCGCACGGTCCTGCGCACTATTGCAAGGGCCGTGTCAAAAATCGGGATGCCCATTGCCAGCAGAGGCACCCCTATGCCAACAAGAAACGACCCTCGCGTCTGCATAGCAAGTGGCATTGTCGACAGAAAGAACCCCAAAAACATAGACCCCGTATCGCCAAGAAATATCGATGCAGGATTGAAGTTGTAGCGAAGGAATCCAAGCAGAGAACCGATAAACGCAAGATACAGGAACATCTGCCCAGGAGACTCCAGAAAGAAAAGCGAACCAGCCATCCCTGTCGCCGCAATGACTGCCAATCCGGACGCCAGACCATCAAGCCCATCAATGAGGTTGAAGGCGTTGACCGCACCGACAATCCAGAACACCGTAAACGGAAGATCAATCCACCACGGAAGCATCGGAATGATCGACCTGAAACTGATGTGACACCAGAAATAGACCGTGGCGGCGATGGACAGCTGCCCGATCAGCTTAACTACCGGCTTCATGCCGAACTTGTCGTCTATGAACCCTAACGCGCCAATGCCGAGCGAAAGCGCGATCATCCTCCAGAACACCGAATCATGGAACGCCGGAGACACGGGACCATCAGCCAGGAATGCGAACACCGACATCGACAGCACAAAAGACGCAATCACGGCGACACCACCACCACGGGCAACGGGACGTTTGTTGATGCGCCGCCCGCCCGGAACATCAACCATGCCAAGGCGGCTGTTGATCCTGCGCACCAAAGGAGTCAGCATCAAGGAAATGATCAACGAACCGGCAAACACCCCGAAATACGGAAGTATCTTGAGGAGCGTTTCAACGATGCCGTCAATGCGAGTCATTCAAAATCCCCCATCGTCTTCAGGAACTCCAGGAGGTCCGCCTCCGTCGCGCCAAGCGCATGGACAGTCAGCATCACCCAACGGTCGACACGGTTCAATATAGACCTGTCAATCACATCCTGCCAGATGCGCCGGGTATGGGAAGCCGTGCGGAATCCCTCCTGGTTGAAAAACGTATAGGCCTCCATCGCCGATGCAGCGCCGGGCTTGGCGATATCTATCACATGCCAAGGTCTTCCGGCCACATCAAAGTTTCTGGGATTGGACATCACATACCCCTGTGACGGCAGGCACAGTTCCGGACGGTGGATCGACGCACGGGATGTGCCGCCAACGACAAACGATGCAAGAAACTGCGCTCCGGAACGCGACTCGTACATTTTCTTGACGATGCGGGTGTCTTTCGGAAGTATGGTCAGTTCCCCTTCCGAAACCTTCTGCTGTTCAGCGAACTTCTCGTCATCAGTGGCGTATCCGGCAAGCTCAACGAACTTGACTTCCGGCGCTTTTGCTATTGTCGCAGGAGGCGTCTTGGCCTGAAACACAAGCACAGCCGCAAAAAACGCCGCCGCACATATCGCACAGACCATGTGCGACTTTTTCGGAACCCACGCGGGCAGCAAAGCGGCAGACGCTTCATCCTTGCTCTCGTTTCCATGGCCAGATGCTTCTGTTTTTTCACAATCGCGGTTGAAGATGCGGTCAAGAAACTCACCCGCCACCACCATAAGACCGATGGCTACGATAAACACGATATAGCCCGAATAGTCATGGTAGAATCCGGTCGCGAACTGAGGATCCGTACAGGATGCGATTACACATATGGAGACGATGCGCGCCACGTTTCCGGCTATGGCAAGAGGGATGGAGCAGGCGAAAAGCAGTCCACGTCTGAACCATGTGGGCTGGTTGAAATATGCGTAGCCCGCAGTAAGCGCCATGAGCGCGAACAGCGAGCGCAACCCTGAACAGGGTTCTGCGATATCGACGGCGAAAGGATGCGCCCCGCGGGAAATTACGGCGGTTCCTTCACGGACGGCCTCAAGACCAATTCCGTTCAGGACTGCGAGCGATGTTGCGCCGGCGAGATAACGCAGCTGGATCGTAACGAAATCAAGGAATGTCGCAAGCGGAATGCAGAAGAGAAGATATGCGGCGGGGAAGAGAAACAGCTTGGCCATGCGCCAACCGAAGAACGTCCACGGGATGGTGAAGCACAATCCAATGAAGCCTAGCTGCTCAAGACGGAGCTGGACACCTCTTGTGCCAAGCAGCGACAGGCACAGAAAAGGAACGCTCAACAATAGCCCCAGCCATGAAAAGCGAGAATCGCGCAACGCCGCAGAAAGTTCAGTACGCCTAGTCCAAAGCACAT
>JAFXEA010000542.1 GCA_017521065.1 Kiritimatiellia bacterium
CAACTCCTCCACTATTCTTCGTGCCACCATACACAATCAACACAACAAAAAGCGGCAACAGCGCCAACCGTCCTCCCCAAGGCAGACCGCGCACAAACCTCACTGCCGCACCGAAGGGACAGACCCTGTTTTCACGGCACAGCGCAACCACCCACACAACGACCGATGCCGCCGCGCAAAAGAGCAGAAACGCTGTCCAAACCTTCATCATTGATTTTTCTCATCCACCAATCCACACAAATCTTCTCAAATCCGATTTGTGGGAATTCGTGCAGATTTGTGGATAACCCATCATATTTTGCGTCCTTTGCGGCAAAAGCAAATCCCTACCTTATTACAATCCTAAAGAACTTGTACTGACACTCTACCTCAATACTCTCCGAAATGGAATCAACGCCGCGCCGTGTGACCTTCATCAGATTCCAGTCCTTGCCGTAAAGCCATGAAGGGACGTTCGCAGACAATGCGGAAAAGCATGCGCCGCATTCATTCGACGCTGCCATACGCTTAGGTACGTAGTCCTTGTTGAGGCTTATCTCCAAAACAAGCTGACGTGCGGTACGCTCCGCATCTGCAACCTCCTCGAACCGGAGCCGACCCGGCACATCCTCAATAAAATAGGCCCCTCCTCTCCAGCCAATGGCAAAGCGGGTCTCAACGGCAGACAGATCGCCATCTCCATTGTCATCATGGCCAAAGGCGACCTGTACGCAGTTGGAGACCGTCCCCGAAAACGCCATCGACACGCCAAATCTTCTCGCATCGCTCCTTTCGGCATTGAATGCAACGTTCGTCGAGACCTCTGCGTCAAGACGGCTTACCTCCGGGAGTGAAGGCAACTGATACGACCATAACGTACCTGTCGCTGCAAAAAAAGACAAAAAGAGGGACAATTTCATGCGTATGATTATAGCAAAGCGAACCGCCAATGTCGCTTATAAAATAACATGCGCCCTAATGTCCTTCACGTTCGGGAATACGCTGCCGCCGTTGCCTGTTATCTCTCCGAGATATTCATGTCGGTAGCGCATCCTTGAGAACAAAGAAGTTTGCCCAGTTGGCGGATGTTTCCGGAGGGTTGTAGGAATAGAAGGTCTGGAACGTGTGTCCGCCGCGAAGCACAGACTGACGCACTATGCAAAAGCATGAAGTGGTTGAATTTCAATGGCGGATATCATAAAATATGTTACCAATCAAATAAAGATAAAGACATAAGACTAATGAAAGACATAAGACTAATGGAGATATTTTCATGTCCTTGATTTTTGGATGCATTCTTGTATCGGTCGCCTGCGGCGGTTCTATCGTATACCCGGAGGCTGCTGCGGTCAAGGATGCCACCTCGCGTGTCCTATCATTCGATAGAGCCTGGGCTTACGGCAAAGGATTCGTCAGAAAAGGCGTCGAGATCGAATGCGACAACGGTTCTGACACAAAAGCGATGCGCGGAGCGCAATGGCGTGTGGAACTCAATCAGGAAACAGCCGTTCCGTTCTCGATTACGGCGGAAAGCAGGACTACAGGGTTGTCTGGCAGTGCTTCCTGCAACTATTCCGTATATATCGACATCCTACATCAGGACGGAACAAAACTGTACGGTCGGCATGCGGCTTTTGACGTCACAGAAAACAAAGACTGGCAGAGCAGGACCGTGACCGTGGCGCCGGAAAAACCGGTGAAATCCTTCGCCTGCTATCTGATGCACCGCAACAGATCGGGAAAAGTCCATTTCCGCGAACCCAGAATGAAACAATTCTTAGGATCCAGATTCTGCGAATACGACACCAGCGTCATCGACATCGGGAAAAGCGTGAAACTGACAAATCCCGGCTTCATCGTTCGTGACGCAAAGGTACCACGCGGATTCATATCCATTCCGGAAGGCGGCAGCGCGGAAAACCTAAAGCTTGACGTCAAAAAGACTTCAATGGATGGCGGTGCCACACTCTTTGACGTCACAGTGAAAGAACTCTCGGGTGAAGACCGTGCCATTACACTTGTGTATGCGATTCCTGCAGGGGGTAAAAGTCCGCTGACGTGGCATGAAGATCCGCGCACGTCAATGGAAGTGCCGGATTCCGCGAGCAACGGACAGCGCCGCTCGACAATACCGCATGACGCGGGCTCAGGCGAACTTTCACGCTGGCCGTTCGGAGCCATAACCGTCGACGGACGCGGAGTGGCCCTCGGTACAGACGCCTCGGCTCCGGCGTTCTTCAGGGCAACGGCGCACGGACCGCTGCGGCAGCTGTTTATTGCATTCGACCTCGGATTCACAAAAGAGAAACCTACGGCACATTTCCGGTTTGTAAGATTTGGATTCCCCGCAGGGCAAGGTTTCCGTGGCGCACTCGCTGCATACCAGAAGCTATTTCCCGAAATGTTCAAGGTCCGAATCAAAAACCACGGACTCTGGATGGCGTTCCGGAAGATAAGCAAGGTGCAAGGGTGGGAGGACTTCGGCTTCAGCGTGAAGGAAGGCGACAACGAGCCGGACTGGGATGATGCGCACAACATACTTACATTCCATTATACGGAACCATCCACATGGTGGCTGAAAATGCCGAAAAAGGAAAGCACATACAGTATTGCAGATTGCTTAATGGAAGCGGACCGTCTCGCCGCGAACGGAGACAAGGCGGCGTTGGCCTGGCGACGTTCGGCATTCCGGGACGAGACAGGGCGCGTTGTCGGATCCGTTCAGGATATGCCATGGTGTAAAGGCGCAGTATGGAACCTATGCGCCCTTCCGTCGCTTCCGGGCGGAGACTATGATTTCAAATTTCCGCTTGAATCATGGGAGAAACGATATGCAGGCAACGTCTTCCCTAAAGGAGTTGACGGCGAATACATAGACTCCGTGGAAGGCTATCTCACGGCGCAGATGGATTTCTGCAGAGAACATTTCGCCTATTCTAAAACACCGCTCGTTTTCGGAAAGATCTCAAAAAAGCCCGGAATAGCGAAACCTCTTATGATGTATGAATATGTCCGTGAGACAGCTGACCGCTGCCATGCCATTGGCAGGCTACTCATGGGCAACGGCATGCCAGTGCGCTGGCCTTGGCTGGTGATGTACAGCGACTATGGCGGGCAGGAGATAAACTGGATAGACCGCAAGACCGGGAAATGGAAACCGGCTCCCGATTCAGAGATGCTCTACCGCAGGGCCATGAACGGCGGAAAACCTTACTGTTTCCTCATGAACACCGACTTCACCAGATTCACCCCGGAGATGATCGAGAAATATATGCAGCGTTCACTCGCCTACGGAATTTTCGCAGGATTCTTCAGTCCAAACGCTTCTCAAGGCCACTACTTCTCCTCTCCTGAACTCTACAATAGGGACAGACCCTTATTCAAGAAGTACGTACCGCTTTGCAAAAAGATATCAGAGGCAGGATGGCGTCCCGTGAACACGCTTCTTTCTTCGGACAATCCAAACGTCTTCGTCGAACAGTTCGGGGACAGGTATGTCACCGTATTCAACAGTTCAGCAAAAGAGCAGACCGTTCGACTCATCTCCTTCGAAAACGCAAAAACGGCAAATGAACTTGTTGCCGGAGGCGAGTGGACGTTTAAGGACAAAGCGGTTTTTGCGACAATCCCCCCAGAAACCGTCCGGCTTCTTGAGTTCAACCGCTAACCCACGGACAGAGAAAAACAAGAAAAACAAACCATGAAAACATTCACAAAACATGCTGCAATATTCAGTGCGGCGATTCTATCCATATTTCAGCTGATGTGCGGATGTTCAAGCGTCCCTGTCGAACAGACAGCCGGCGTAAGATACGTAGATGAATTCGACCTCTCATCCGCAACTTGTGGACTTGGCAAAAAGGTACGATCCAAGACAAGTGTGGACGGCAATCCGCTCGTCGCCGGACGAAACAAAGCGACATCCCATAGAGGATTCGGCGCACATGCGGAAAGCGCTGTCGCTTTCCGGTTCAACGGCAAGGTGACTGCTTTTGACGCCCGCATCGGGCTTGATGTCGACAGCCAGAAAGCGAACACATGGAAACACCACTACATCGGTGCGCGTTTCCGAGTATGGGCTGACGGCAGGATTGCGTACGACTCCGGTACCATACGCCACCTTGATGGCACGAAAGACGTGCATGTAGATCTCACCGGGACTCACGAAGTTGTCCTTGAAACGACCTCTCCAATCGGCTGGCTGTCGTATGTGGGCGGCAATGCAGACTGGCTTGACGCACGTTTTACACATGAAGCCGGAGCAACGCTTGAATGTCTGAACGTAACAGATCTCTCCAAGCAGCTAGGCACCCTTACGCCGCCTGAAAGTCCCAAGCCGCAGTTCAACGGAGCAAATGTGTGGGGCGTGCGTCCCGGACATGAAGTCATATTCCGTGTGCCTGTAAGCGGGAAGCGTCCCTTGAAGTTCACTGCCGAAAACCTGCCGGAAGGAGTGACATTCGATGAAAAGAAAGGCGTCCTGAGAGGCTCCGCCCCGCAGATGAAAGGCCGCTACCCCATAACCGTAACGGCAGAAAACGAATATGGAAAAGCTTCTGCCACAATCAAAGTGTGTGTAGGCGACACGCTCGCGCTCACACCTCCGATGGGATGGAACAGCTGGAACTACGTGTGCGACCGCGTTTCCGACGCGACCGTCCGCCGGCAGGCGGAGGCGATGGTCGCGCGCGGACTGGCCGACCACGGCTACCAGTTCGTGAACATCGACGACTTCTGGCAGCGCAACAACGGCACGCGCGGCAAGGGACGCCCCGAGCTGAACGGACCCGAGCGCGCGGACGACGGGACGATCCTGCCGAACGCGAAGTTCCCGGACATGAAGGCCCTGGCGGACTACGTCCACGGCATGGGCCTCAAGATCGGCCTGTACTCGTCGCCGGGCCCGCATACCTGCGGTGGCTGCACCGGCTCCTACGGCTACGAAGAGATCGACGCGAAGACATGGGCCGGCTGGGGCTACGACTACGTGAAGTACGACTGGTGCAGCTACGGCGGCGTCAAGTTCGAGGGCTCCGCCGACGA
>JAFXEA010000543.1 GCA_017521065.1 Kiritimatiellia bacterium
CCCCGTCCTTTCCGCCGATGAGAAGCACATCCTCTGGGCATGCGACCTTGCCTGCCGCAAGATGAACGACATTCTCACCCGTTACCGCATCCAGGACGGTGCGCTTGCAGTGTACGATTTCTTCTGGACGCAGATATGCGACTGGTACGTGGAGTATGCGAAGGATGCGCCCAACAAGGCGACCGCTTTCGCCATGCTCCGCGACGTGTACTGGAAGGCGTTGCGCCTCCTGCATCCGTACATGCCGTTCGTCACCGAAGAGATTGCCCATCAGCTCGGATTCCTCAAGGAAGGCGAGACGATCATGCGCACCGACTATCCCGTCGGCTACACCGATGAGGCGAAGGCGGCATGGGGGCTTTCGCAGGAGACGTATGATTTCGTGAACGCCAAGCGTGAGGCGATAACCGCGCTTCGCGCACTTCGCGCAGAGTACAAGGTGCCGCCGTCCACATTCGTGAAGGTCACGGTCGCCACCGACGACGACCGCGTTGCGGCAGAGGCGGATTCCCTCAAGCGCGCAATGCGCGCCGAAAGCGTCGAGTTCGTGAAAGCGGGAAGCGATCTTGCCATGCCGAGCAAGATGACCGCGTTCGGTACGGTGTACCTTTCGCTCGAGGGCCTTGTGGACAAGGCCGCCGAAAAGAAGCGCATCGACGCAGAGCTTGTCAAGCTTGCCGGCTTCATCAAGTCCGCCGAGGCCAAGCTTGCGAACACGCAGTTCACGGAACACGCTCCGGCGGCAATCGTTGAAGAGGCTCGCAGGAAGCTTGCGGAGAACAAGGAGAAGGTTCTTCAGCTTGAAAAATTGCAGAAGCTTTTCGCATAATTTTCAGATAAGACATCCCCGCTTGAAAAACAAGCGGGGATATGGTACTTTATCAGCATAAGTTTTAAACGAAAAGAGGACGCTGTAATGACAATACGTTCAGCACTTGAGGCTTTTGCGGAGAAGAATCCGGAACACATTGCACATGTGTTCTGCAAGGACAAGGAGTGGGAGAACCGCACTTACGGTGCGTTTCTTGCTGATGTGCGAAAGACAGCTGAAGCCTATGGCTCCAAGTTTGGCTTGAAGCCGCGCGAGGAGAATGTCGCACAGATACTTCCCAACAGCCCTAAGTGGATGGATGTTTATCTTGCATGTTCGGGCGCAGGAGTGTCGGTTGTGCCGCTTGATCCAAAGCTTCACAACGATGAGGTCGCCTACATCCTCAAGGATTCCGGTGCGGTTGTTGTGACGACCGACAAGGCGCACATCCCGATGATGCAGCAGATCGCCCCTGAACTGCCGAATCTTCGCGCCATTGTGATTGTCGATGGCGGAGCGCCTTCGTATGCCGCAATCGGCGACATCCCTGTGTACGACTTTGAGGAGCTGAAGAAGACAGGTTGCTGCTGCGGCTGGTACGACAAGAACGTCTGCACGGAGGATGACGTCGCAAGTGTGATTTACACCTCCGGCACGACAGGCAAGCCGAAGGGTGCGATGCTCACTCACGCGAACTTCACGGAGGATGCGAAGGGCGGTCTTGCCGCATTCGGAGAGCGCATCGACCAGACGGATTCCTTCTTCATCGTTCTTCCGCTTTTTCACGCGTTCTCGTTCCTTGGGAACTTCGTGCTGCCGCTTACGCTCGGTTCGACCATGTGCTTCATGCGTTCGCTCCGCACGATCTCAGACGATCTCAAGGTGGTAAAGCCAACGGTTCTTCTTGCTGTCCCGCTTCTTGTCGAGAAGGTGTTCGACAAGATTTCCGACAAGATTGCGAAATCCAAGGCTGCGACGCTTCTCAAGAAGATCGGTCTTGGCTGCGTAGTGAACGCCAACGTGAAGAAGGCACTCGATCCGAACCTGCGTTTCATCGTCGTCGGCGGAGCTCCATGTCCGGTGTATGTGCTCAATGGCTTCAAGTCTCTCGGAATCAAGCTTCTGGAAGGATATGGCCTTACCGAATGTTCGCCTGTCGTGTCCGTGGCCGGACCGAAGGTCGCAAAGGTCGGCACCATCGGCCACAAGCTCCCAAACATTGAGGTGCGTCTTGCGGACATGAACGAGTCCGGAGTCGGCGAGCTTCAGGTCAAGGGACCTATCGTGATGCGCGGTTACTACAAGAACGAGGCTGCCACAAAGGAGGCTTTCGACGGAGAATGGCTCAAGACGGGCGACCTCGCTTCCATTGACGAGCTTGGTCTCATCACGATCCGCGGACGCAAAAAAGCTCTCATCGTGAACCGCGAAGGCAAGAACATCTATCCGGAGGAGGTAGAAAGCGTGATCGCCGGCGATCCCCTCATTGCGGATTGCGTTGTGATCGGATACAGGGTCGGGCGTGACCCGGGTGAACATGTCGGCGTGATCGTGCATCCTGATGAGGATGCTCTCACCGAGCGCAACGGCGGCACACCAATGACGTGGGCGGAGATGGAGAAGGTCGCGACGTTCGGAATCCGTACGCGCTGCCAGCGTCTTGCGGACTATAAGCGTCCGCGCAAGATACTTGTCCTCCATGAGCCGCTTGAGCGCACGTCCATCCAGAAGGTCCGCCGTGTGGCGTACAAGGGAATGCTGGATGAGTAGTCGTTAGTGGTTAGTCGTTAGTGGTTAGTGGATAGCATAGCTGTTAGTAGGGATGTGAAATGAATCTTTTGGTCTCAAAGAAATCGTGGATGCTTGCGCCTGTGGTGTATCTGCTTGCGCTCGGAATGTTGGCGATTACGTGGTACATGAAAATCATGGTCTGGGAATCTACCGGGGAATTGAAAAGATAGAGGTGGATAAGGTTATTAAGGATTATGTGAAATCGAGTATGGCGGAGGTGGTGTTCTTTATGTGCTGGCAACCGGACTTGAGGTAATCCAAAAGTATGCCGGGGCACAGGCAAAACAGCCGAAGCTTAATAAGC
>JAFXEA010000544.1 GCA_017521065.1 Kiritimatiellia bacterium
ACCGGTAGTGGAACACATCCCCCGTCCGCGAATCACGAACTAATTTATTGGATTCCTGTGCCATCATACTTGATAAAATGATGCACAGTCACATCCTGTTAGAAAACACATCACTTACCTCCTTGTCCCTTAACAAGTTCCCCCACATTCGCTATTGGCATCGTCAACGCATGGTCACCTTTTAACAAACCCGTATCAGAACGACTAAATATAGCCTGGAATACAATATGCCGTGCATTATCATCTTTATACTTGAAGTTGGAATCCTTCAACAACGCCAGATATACTCGTGTCAGTTGATACCGTTCTCGATAATCGCGAGCCAAGTGGAAAGAACTAATGGCAATTCGTGTAAAAAGATGAATCACATATCCAGCAACCGACATAAGCATCACAAAGATTAAACTAGCACGAATTGTCGCTGCATCAAATTGAGTGTGCGTGAACAATGGCAAGAATTCAGCATCCAATAACAAACTCATAAGCCACCCAAATACCGTTGCGCCACTAAGAAATGTAACAGCCATAAACACCCACCCGCGATTCAAATAAGAGTCTGCTAATTTTTTCCAATATTGCGCTGGCTCTTCCAACTGCAACTTATTATTATAAATTTCTTCGAGTTCATTCATCCGCACTGTATTCTTATCGAACGCCGCAGACAATGCTGACTGACAATAGTTCAATCGCTTATCAAATTCATTTTTCTGCGATTCACTATACTGCTCAGTTTTCTTCGCCGCGACATCCATTAAGCTCTTCGCAGAAGCTATTGTCTTTTTAATTCTCACTTCTTCTTCTTTAAGTGATTTCAAGCTCTTCTCGTAGTCTTCTAGAATGCCATCCATCACTAACCACGCCAATCCTAAATCTCCTTCCAATTCACCAGCGCCCTCCGATACTTGCTGTGCCTGAGAAATGCGAAATGCCACGGATGCCAAACGTCGATACACATCAACGGATTGGCACCTCTTCTTCAAGTTAAAGAGCTTCTTTCCTAAATTTGAATTAGAATCAATACACGTATTGATATCTACCCCATTCAACGTCGGTGTTGACAACAATTTCTTAGCATCATTTAGCATCCCGGCCTTAAGAGGCGCATCGCCAAGTCCTTTGATAACTTTCTCAATGTGTTGTTTCACCTCCCAATAATGTCCTCGAATAGAATTGTCCACGCTATCCCACGCCGTAATTTCTGCAGTAAGGTAATCCAATAAAGCTCCAGTTGTCTTAAAATGAACTTTCTTCTTCTCTGGTAAAATCACGAACTCCTGATCACAACCAGGAATTGGCAAACCATAATCCGTCTTTTCTTCTGTCATCATAAATCCTCACTCGCACTAAGCCACTGCTCACGCAAGGGCTTTAATTAGGGTATGTAATATCTGATAAGCCACTTCATACACTCGGTTTGCATCTTTATTTGGGTCGATGAGTCCATGAAATAAGGCATTCCTAAGACTGTACAATATTTCAATCAGCCCAGCGGCGAGCTGCTCCACATCAGACGTCATCTTAAATGTCCCGCACATAATATTTTCATCTTCATCATCAACAAGTAATG
Organism: Kiritimatiellia bacterium; assembly: GCA_017521065.1. Lineage (GTDB taxonomy): Bacteria > Verrucomicrobiota > Kiritimatiellia > RFP12 > UBA1067 > UBA1731. The sequence continues at coordinate 1,568 of JAFXEA010000544.1, forward strand.
ACCCAATCAATACAGGATTCACCTGCCTATACACATCCAACAACATAGTTCGTTTGTCGAACGATAGTTGCAGATATACATTGTGTGTAATGACATCTTTTTCTTCTGGGTATGAATTAAAATTTAATGTAGCAATCGCATTCCCGCTCCTATTAAGAACCTCAAGTATCGTATGGGTTGTAGTGGCATCATAATGCGCATGGCATCTTATTCCATACCGAGAAACATTAGCTGTATCTTGCCGATTCTTACCAAAAACAATATTCGCAAACGACACACTCTCCCCACTCTTTGAAATTGTTGAATGTTCAAGAGCATCGTGCAAATTTCCTATTAACACGCGAAAATTCTCACCTTGCTGATCTCGTAATTTCAAGAGTTTTATAATCTTATCCCTGAATGTGTTAGCACTTGTCTTCACACCATTGATCTTATCCCTATCTTTGGTAAGAGAAGGGAAGAAATGGTTCATCCACGCATTAAATGGAATATAGGCTTTTACAAAAGCGCTAAAATAATCAATATCCGCACTATCACACCATTTATCGAGATAAGAAACGATTTCGCTGCTCAATCTTGGCATAGTTCAACCTCTCTTTTCTTATTATGCATGTTCAATAGCATCTTCCACAATCCTTTTCGCCTCGTCCAACAATCTCTTGCTTTCATTGCGAAGCCGGAATGACTCGCGCGCCTTGTCAGCAAGGGACGATTGGAGGCGTCTCGGCAAAACTGGTATTTTGACCTTCTCAACCTGCGACGGCTTCCAATGCTGAATGATAGACCCGCCCGCATCACGCTCCGCTTGCATTTGAACAATGCGAGAGTTGAGAACCAATGTCAGATAGTCAGGATCAACCACCTCATCCTTCAGCGTCAAATGCAAGATGGCTCCGGAAGTCACCACGTCAAAATCATCCTCTGCCTTATACGCAATACCAACACTTCCATCTTTTGTAAGCAGAATCGTATCTTTCCGAACTCTACGACAATCCTTGCAAACTTCCTCTGGCAATCGAACTTCCGGCGACTCAACACCAAACTTTGAGAAATCAGAAATCCGTACAAAGGGAACGCCCTCGTCACCATACAAGTCGCTCGGCGGATCAATAGACTTATACAAATCCGCCAATCCATCTTGGCCGCCCAAATCATGTAGTTCACATTTTGCCAGTCGCCTCATCAGTTCGTCAAACTTCGGCTGAAAATACTCCGCGTCAATTCGCCCTACGGCTATAGTTTCTGAAAGCGACTTAGTTGACACACCGCCATCAGTTGGTCGCCAATTCGCAAAACCAAGTTCTTTTAACAACGCACTCTCTGCATCACAATATACCTTCCGCGATTGCATCAGCATATTATATGCATCATGGACTGCAGAAGAGATTCTTTTTTGAACCCCATCAGAAAGAAGCGCTATTTTGAGGTTTTCAAGAATTGTTAGGTTCACATGCTCTTGCACGGCTCCGCTTGCGTACCGTTCAAGCTGAAACCTGCCATATCTCGAATTCAAAAATGCAACCAAATAGCAGGGCTCGACCTGCGCAGAATCAGCCTCAATTATGATAATGTCAGATGAGTTGACAGTCTCCTTGTCCAACCAAATTGCCGCATTGCCGAACGAACCGCTTCGCGCAATCAAGATATCATTCGTACGAATCTGACTCTTCTTCAGTTCATTGTGAAAATGCAAGTTAATGTGGATAAGGTCGGTTTCATTCGGAATAAACTCGTCTATATTCCGCGTCTGGAGAAGCTTTGGTGCAGCGGTGTCGCCAGTATACTCGGTTGTCATCGCACCTACATATCCAACATCTATCTTATGCGTCAAAGTTTTTAATGATGCGTGAGACAATTCCTCGATATGCTGCAAACGCTTGATGTCATCTTTCTTGAAATACTCGGAATCAATTCTAAACGACTGGTCAGCACTTAAGACATCAGAGAGTTGTACCTCCGACGCTTCCAACCCCTTCAACAAAGACGAATATTTCGCCTTGTCAAAGGGGCTCAGCGAAAAAAACTCAACTTCTCCTTCGCCGCAAACTGTGCGAATGCCTCGGCAATTCCGTCTGGCGTGAGCTGCCGCCGCACATTGTCTTTCTTTTTTGCATCCCAATCATAATCGTATGTTGCGAACAGATCATGATAGATAACAGGATGCCCGTACTTGTCACACAAAGCCAATTTAGGATCCGTTGTCGTGCCGGACTTGTCCTTCGTCCAATACAACTTATCGCCGCGCGAATTCTTGCCCTCCAATCGTTGCGTAGCAAAAAATATCGGATAATCCTCTCGTTTGGGATTGTAATTCGGCTGTTTCGGATCGTTCTGCCACTTCTGGACGAACAAGACGCTCGTCTTTGTGCCAGTATGGGGCTTGAAGGTATTGCCATGGACGCCAACCACAGCAAGAATTCGACACCGTTTGGCGATGAAATCTCGGATGTACTTGTCCGTCGAATTATTGAACCGGCCCTGCGGCAGAACGATAGCCATACGTCCACCCGCACCGAGGAAATTAATATTACGCTCAATGAACAGCACATCACGATTCACGCTGTGCTGTGGCTTGCCGTTCTTTTGTCCGAATTCGTAACGCGAAAGCAGCTGTCCTTCTTTCACATCTCCCGCAAAAGGCGGATTCGCCATCACGATATCAAACTCAAAATAGGTGTGCGATGAATCAATCTCAAGTTTGCGTAATTTCTTCCATCCCTCGTTATAGGTGTCGACCCATGCGTCCTCTTTTGTAACCGAATTCCAACGACCGAAATCGAGCGTGTTCAGATGGAGGACATTCGTATGTCCGTCGCCCGCAATCAGATTCAATGTCCGCGCAACGCGCACCGCCTTTTCGTCGGAGTCTATGGCAAAAACCTTGTTGCGGACATAATCCGTTTCTTCTTCACCCTTGTCGGTCGCTGTAAACAAATGACTCACTGGCTTATGCGCGGCAAGTTGCATCTGCTTCCACACATGAAAAATCGTATGGACGGGGAAGCCCGAACTGCCAGCCGCCGTATCTATCATAGTTTCCGTCGGTTTTGGATTCAACATACGCACACACATGTCAATCACATAACGCGGCGTGAAATACTGACCCTTCTCGCCCTTGCTACCCTTGTTGATGAGATATTCAAAGGCCTCATCCACCACATCAAGGTTGGAATTAAAAAGCTTAACCGTCTCCAACGATGACACACAAATTGAAAGATGCGGCGGAGTCAAGGAAATCTTGGCGTCATCGGGGAATACTCCAGACCATTCATTGCAGGCCTTTTTAAACAGCTTTTCGATCTTATCCTTCAGTTGAATATCGCTCTGGCCGGAATTCCTAAACTCCAGATCGTTGTCGGGATACCTCGTCCCGCGCTTTTCATCATAGAGCTTCGCGAAAACAAGCTTGAACACTTCCTCGAAGACATCCACGCCCGCGTTTGCCAGCACTTCGTCTTCCATTTCAAGAATCAAATCCTTCAGCGACTTGCCTGTCTTAGTCAGCTTATCCTCGGCGATAAGATCTTCAATCGTGAACTTCTTCCGAAGAATATCACCCAACGTCTTGTCAGCCGTCGGAATCGCCGGAATATCCTCAAAGAAGTTAGGATTCTTACGCTGGTGATATGTAATGGTCGTGCCATTCGTCCACACCGCCATGCTCGCACCCGTGGCATGCGTATAGCTCTTCAGCTGCTCACGTCCATCTTTGGCGTTCGGCTTTTTCGTCTCAACAATGATATAGGGGACATTCATATCCTCCTTGTCCCGAATAACAATATCCGCCCGCTTCGCCTCACGTCCAAAAAAGATCGGAAACTCAAATGCCAATCGCCCGATATCATAACCATACTCTTCGACCAGCCGATGGGCGTACAACTGCCGTACAACCTCTTCCGGCGTCATCTTTATGTTCTTGCCGCGCACAAAACAGTCGGCATAGTAGCCAATCCCCGCTTTCGTCTTTTTGAGTTCGATACGCTTTTCAAGCCATTCAATCTCCTCCGGCTTGAACATCTCCAAGCCATGCGACGACGACTTTTTCAGAATCTCAGCAATTGCGCTCATATTTGTTCCTTTGTTTTGAAAGCGTTTGATGTGCACTTTACCATTTTCTTTTGCTTGCGTCTAAACGAATCACCGATTTCTCATTTCACCACCCAGCCAGTCCTCAGTTCGGACGCCTTCTTCGGCGACCTGAAGGACATGTCCCCAACCTTAAGAAGGCGTGGATGTCCGCAAGCGAAAAACCGTGCCACATGGAACCACCGACGATCGGCTTCGGATAGTGTTTCGCTAGGATGGGGCCAAGCATGTCGAGCGCACAGACGCAAGACGCGGCCTTGCCGCCGGAGAGCGCGATGATGTGTCGAACGGGATTATCGGCAGCAGTACTCATGACCGCCCCTCCATCTCTTCAAGATACTGGCCGGAGATGAAGAGCGCCGACTGCCCGTAAAGACCGGTCTCCTCATCTGCAAGGTTCTGCGCCGTCGCCGATTTATAGAAACGCGACAATGCTTCGCTTTCGGAGATTCCAAAACGCTTGGCAATCAGTCTTGCCACTTCCGGGATGATCAACGCACGTATCTGATGATGTTCACATTTAGGTGACTTCGCTCCATTAGCTTTGAGATATTCGTCAAACATCTGCATCAAGGCCTCCATGCCCATGCCGTGAAGATCTTCATAGTCATCATCCAGCTCTTTAAGCAATCCAGACTTCTCAAACTCTGCATAAACCTCCGGACCTGTCTTGCCGGTGTGGTTCGCATAGAATTCCACGCAAAATGCCTTGAACGACGTCTTGCTCATGTGTGCACCTCCGGGACACTATCCACGATGTCATGAATGCTACACCCGAGCGCGTCGCAAATCCTGACGAGGATAGAGGTGTTCACGTCCTCGCCCTTGGAAAGCTTCGCAAGGGTAGTGGTAGATATACCGGCGGCAAGACGCATTTGCGTACGCGTCATTCCCCGGTCAATGAGCAGCTTCCAAAGCCGATTGTAGCAGAGTGCCATATCGCAAGCCTTTTCAACGTAAATTGAGCATGTATTGTATCATTTCTTTATCAACGAAGCCAAGCAAACGATTGACAAAAATAAATCAACAAAGCTGTTCAATACTGAAGTTAGACTACTTCGTCAACGAGACAGCCTACATACACAAATTCATTGGAAGAGATGATCGGACTAGTGGACGTAAATAACTTTTTTCGTCTCTTGCGAACGCATGTTCAACAGTCGCTTCGTGCGACGACGTAGTCTGCGTGGTCATTTTGGTAATCGGCAGTCTCCTTTGGATTCTGCGTATGTTTATTGTCGCGCATCTTGTTTTCTCGGTGACTTTTACGCTTTTCGTGTGTGTTGCCCTGCACGCGGCTCTCTACTATAAAGTCCTACAACATACGCTTTCCGGGGCGTCGGATTTCACGAAACCCCTGTAAAACAAAGGCGAAGCGTATCTTGTAGGGGCTACAACATACACAGAGAGAGTTTCGCGGGAGGCGGAGAATCGGGGAGAGATTTTGTATCTCTCCTCTTGAAAACCACGGAGGGTGCAGTCCCCTGAAAATCGAAAAACCCCGAATTACTTGGGGTTTTCTGGGGTTCGTATTACACGGCAATAAGGAGAGATTCTCTTAGTACCGATTGAAATTGGTCGGGGCGGAGGGATTTGAACCCCCGACAGCCTGCTCCCAAAGCATTATGCAAAACATGAAAAAACCCAATAAATATGGGGTATTTCATAAACGCAACACCCTTTGTCCCCCATTTTGTCCCCCACTTTACTATTGCGATTTAACCCCATTGTGTGATATATTGTACCCCGTTGGCAACCAATGTAAACACACGCCTAACCGAAAGCCGACAACGGTATAGGCAACCATTGTGAAAGGTGGGACTTATGGGATTGAAGATAATAAAGAATGCGGACGGCACTTTCCGCAATACGTGGTATGGGCGCATTTCCGTAAAGGGTAAAAAACGGGAGTCGAATCTGAACATACCAATTTCCGGGGTTATTCCTGTCGATGAATCGGGCAATGTCAGACTAACCGCAAAAGGCGATGAAACATTTGAACGGTCACGAAAGGCGGCGCAAAAGGCTTTTGACGCATGGAGAAGGGAGACGCAGAAAGACCCGGCAGAACTTCAACGCAAGGCGCACAAAGCCCGGACTGGTGAAGATTTGGAAGGGATGCCGCTCTCAAAACTGTATGACGAGTGGAGAAACAACGTAATAAGAGCCAAAGACCCTTCATCCGCATGGAGCAAAATGGTAAAGAACTGGTTTGGAGTCTTTGCAGAATTTGCACAAAAAGAAGCAAACAAGCACCATAAACGGTGCGAAACGGTGAACGATGTCACGCCCGAAATCGCAAGTGCATGGTTCAACTACATAAAAGCGACATACACATGGGAAACCGTGCTGAAAATGAAGCACTTGATAAGCGGCACTTTCACACGTCTGCAAGCAAACGGATTAGCGCGAATCAATCCATTGAAAAAAATACAGTTGCGGGGCGGTGGAAACGGCGAAAACAAGAAGGTTTCCCGCAAGGCATTGAACGCGGAAGAAACAGAACGAATGTTTGAATACGCCCGAGACACAAAAATATATCCCCTTGTAGTTGCCGCCGCCTGTACCGGCATGCGCATAGGGGACGTCTGCAATCTCAAATGGAGCGATGTTGATTTGTCGGGCGGTCTTATAGATTGCGTGACGGCAAAGGCGGGCGTCCGCGTCACCATTCCGATTTTCGGGAGGTTGCGCGATGTGCTGAATGAATATGCGCCCGTGCCGGGAGACGGTAGCGCGCCGTCTCCATATGTATTCCCGGAAGCACAAGCGCACTACGCCCGAAACAAGCACTACATAATTCAGGCAGTCAAGCCCCTTTTTGCACGGGCGGTTTTCGGAAACACCGAGCCTGAAACAGAAATCAGCGAAACAGGGGAAGTACAACGCGAACTTTCTGAAGTTATCGCCAATTCAGGGTTCACCGAACGCAAGCAAAGCCGCCTGATGGATGTTTACGCCCGTTTCAAAGCGGGACAGCGTCCCATAGACATTGCCGCCCAACTAAACGTTGCTCGCTCCCAAATTTCGATGGACTTGCGAGATATAGAAAAACTTACAGGACAGACATTGCGCCCGATGGCAAAAATATCGAAGCTGAGGGCTGACCGCATAGACCTTATCGAGCAAACCCGACAGAAACGCGGAATAGGCAAGGTTGCCGCAAGCATCTACGGTTGGCATTCATTCAGGCACACATTCGTTGTGTTTGCCCTGAAAGCGGGTGTCCCGGTTGAAGATGTCCGGCGAATTGTAGGACATGGAGAAGCGGAAACCACATTGGAAAACTATTACAACCCGGAGAAGAAACACGCCGCAGAACGGATGCGCAGACATATGTCAGGAACAGTATTGGATGGAGACGGGACAAGCCACAACAGACAAATCCCCGTGTCGATACCAACCGTCACCGCCCCCGCTCCCACAATAGACAATCTCATTTCAAACCTAACGGACGAGCAACGAAAAGAACTCGCCCGAAAACTGCTTGGATTATGATACAATGTCCGGCGTGCGAGTGAAAGCGAAAAAGAAAGGATTGAACCATGCCACAACTATCTGACTTCTACGGACTCATTATCTGGATATACTGGGATGAGGACAAGAGCAAGCACAAAGAGCCGCACATACACGCGGAATATGCGGGCAAATGGGCGGTTATTTCCATACCCGAAGGAAACGTATTGGAGGCCGATGCCGACTTCCCCGCAAAGAAAGTTCGCATGGTGCAAACGTGGATAGACATTCACGCCGAAGAACTCATGGCCGCATGGGCATTAGCGGTGCGCCACCTTCACCCGACAAAGATTCGCGGACTTGACAAGTAGGAGACGACCATGCAGACGTTTCAGCATACCATATCGGCACGGGCTGGCGATGGATTCAACGTACACGTGACTTTTGCAGACGGCACGGGCGGCGTTTTCGACCTTGCCCCCTACATGGGTTATCCTTGTTATGAGCCGTTGCGCGACCGTGCGTTTTTCGAGAAGGTACAGGCGGCACACGGTACGCTTGCATGGCCGGGCGAGATAGACATATCCCCCGAAGCCGTATGGGCGGACGCAATGCGAACATGACACATTCAAACGTTCCTCCGAAAATGACATAATGTCCGCAATGCGAGTGAAAGCGCATGAAGATTAATGACAATTTGCCCTTCCCGTGGGTGCGGTTCAATCCCCGCGTCTTTCACCCCACGGGCGGGGCATTTCGTTTATAAGGATTGAACCATGGAAGAAATTGAACGAATTGAGGGCGACAATGCTTCCGCCGAAGTGCTGAAGAAAAAGCACAAAACACGGGCTTGCGCAAAAACGATGCCTGTTTTTGTTGATGCTGACACCCACAGCAAGGTTAAACAAACAGTCGATGATGTCATTCAAATTAATATTGAATGCCAAAAGTTGCGAAGACAACTCTATAATCTTTTGATTGCTTGTGGTATTAACCACGGGAGGGCTGAAATGTTTGCTTTTGGAGTACACTATGATACCCCTGTCGCACCTTTAAATGGGAACACATGGCAAGACGAACTATTAACAAACGTAATAAGGGCAAAGGATGTGAAGCTACCCTTGCCCACGAAGGGCACAATTGCAAGAACACCGATTCACAAAACCGCAGATAAGCGAATGCAAGAGGTGAAGTCTCTGCTTGATAATGGATGGATTACTGCCGAAGAGTACGAGACAAAACGCAAGGAAATTGTTGATGGAATCTGAAAATACAACGCCCCTAAGGTTGATAGGCGCATGGCTAAAAGAACTTGAAGCCATACATGCACTGTTGATACCTACCGAACCACACCCCGGCATTGTGTTAGAGCCGGACTTTCGGAAACTGGTGATACCATCACCATCGTCCTTAATCATTGAAGCCGCCATTGATAGCATTAGCGATTACGCCATAAATCAAGAATTATCTGAACGGGCGCGGCGGTTGGAAAATGATATGACGGATTTCGACTGCACCAAAAGGCGATTTCGGGAAGAGTGCGCAGATATGCGCATTGCACAGAAACGCCAAGCGGACGGAACCCTATCGAACACGCCCGAAGCATTGAAGCGACTACGCCGCAATTTGAAAAATGATATTGCAAGACTGAAAGAAATCATCGGCGGCGCGAATGGAAATACGGTCTCGCAAACACCGTCCGCCCCTGTCATGGTTGAACTTGTGCCGAAACAAGCCGCATTGCTGGAACAAGCCGTTGATAATTCACAAGGTGCAAAGCAAGCTGCCGAACAAGCCGCTGACAATTCACAAGCCGTCATTGATGAAATGGCTGAATGGCGGAAATGGCTTGTGACATTAAATAAACCGGGGAAACATAGAGTTGTGCCAAAACTTTCGGCACCAATGCAACAGGCGGTTATTAATTGTTGGAGCAAATACAAAGAGGAATGCGAGAATAAAAAAGAAAGATCCACTTTTCAAGGATGCCTTGACAACCACGGCGTGGATGTAATCTACACAAACACGCTCACACGCAAGAGTTATCAACTGATAGAACTTGCGCAGGACGAAGGTACACTTCAAAGAATAATTCATAACCATAACTCAAAAGAATCAGCACGCACGAAATCATCGCTTCCAAAAAATGATATTGATACACCCGATATATTACATACACCCGATATATTACAACATATTACCCTATATCCCGAAAAGTCAAAATCGCGTCAAAAACGCAAGCGCAAATAATTTTCCATACTCTTTTTTACGCGCAGAACGCCGCCCCCATTGAACGGGACGGCGTTTTCGCTTTCATGGTGTAAAAGTCATTGACGCGAGTTTGACTTCTCGCTGAAATCGTGTGAAATCATATTGGGCGTTTTCAAGAACGGTTGCGACTGTAATTCGGCGTGTGTCGATGCAACGTGACGGCTTGAATACCGCCCGCCGAGGCGAGACGCGGCACAAGGAACATCGCTATGAGCGAAAAAGACAGAATGATGAAGTTGCTCGCGGCAAGCCCCAAGACACTTGCCCGGATTGACGCAATCCTTGACGGAAGCGACACAACGCCAACGCACGTTGATGTTGATTGCAGAACCGTCACTTATACCGAAGCCGCAAGGCGCATGGGTGTTTCACGCCCGACCATCTACCGACTTGTAAAAGCGGGGGTACTTGAAATTGTGCCGTTGAACGGCGTGAGCCGAATCAGGGTGCAGTCGATAGCCGATTATGTAAGCGGCAAGAATCGCTGACAATGAAAGGAGAAGCCAATATGGAAACGAGACACACTTGCGAGACGTGCAGATTTTTCGCCGTTGGGCTTATTCCTGATTTCGCCGCCAAAACCGCGAGGTGCAAGGCGCGACCTTTCACCACGGGCGGCATTTGCACAATCAGACCACCAATGGCAGACAAAACACCCGCCGTCACGGACAAGACGCGGATTTGCGCTCTTTGGACTGATTTGCAGACTGGGGCGCAACCTTACCGGTACGCCTTGCCGGAGATTTTCCACCCCCTTACCAATGCCAACGGGAAGAACTGACGCACCATGAGTGGTATTTTGAAGCCGCTATTGCGGCAGACGATGCCAGATCTGTAAGTGCCGCCCGTGAATCAAGCGGTACTTGCGTGGATGCCGCCGCCTGGCTCAACGTCGAGGACGAACCCGACAACCCGCTTGTCGAAGGGTTCATCGAGTGCGGCGAGGTGGTTGCGATGGTGGGACAGGCAAAAGCGGGAAAAAGCCTCCTTGCCTTGCAGCTTGCCGTCTGCGTTGCGGCGGGCGTTCCGTTTCTTAACAGGATTTGCAAACGGCAACGGGTGTATCTCGCAAACCTTGAAGTCAGCGAGAAGCAGTACAAGAAGCGGTTGCGCCGTGTTTGCAGATTGCTTAACCTGAATCCCGAACAACTCAGAGGGTGGCTTTTCATCGACAACATGAAGGGAGAAACCGCGTCATGGAATGATGCTCTTGCCTTATGCAAATCGCATAATTGCACCGTGGCAGTAATCGACCCGTTTTATCAGATTGCCCGCATTGTCGAGACGGACGAGCAACAATGCCTTGACGCGGTAGAGGAAATGAAAGCCTTTGCCCGCGCAGGAATCACGTTGTGCGTGGTGTTCCATTCGCCAAAGGGTTTTTCGGGAGACCGTCAGTTGATTGACATGATTTCAGGTTCATCAATCCTTGCGCGTTTCCCCGAATCCGTAATAGGGCTTTTGAACCATGCCACGGAAAAGACCGCCCGCGTGGTTGATGCCGTGTTGAGGAACTACCCGCCGCCCGAACCGTTCGCCGTTTCGCTTGCGGAAGGTGCGCTTGAACTTGCGCCCGACATTCTGCCCGAAGTGGCAACCGCCCGCAACGCATGGAGACGGAGCGCACAACCCGAAGGGCAAGCCGCCGTTGACATACTGCCATACGTCGAAGCGGAACTTGCCGAACGGCGCGAAGCCGCAAAGCGCGGCGGTGTCGAGTTTCGCGGGATGTGCCTTAAATCGCTTGGCGAGTATGTCCGCGTGAGGATTGCCGAGGACGGCAAGACCGCCCCCGGACGCGACTCAACCACGAACCTTATCAAAGGCTTGCCACCCGACAAGATAGCCATTACCCAAAAGACGGCGGGCGGCATTTTGGTTGGAACCGTGGAGGATATGCAATGGTATTTCCAGCGATAACCCACACCCCCGTTTACTACCATTTACCAGTAAACGGCAGTAAACCCGTAAACCCCCGTTTACTGACTGCCCTATATATAAGGGCAGTAAACGGTAAACCAGTAAACGGTCACAAGGCGGTTTCAAGGGGGCGTTTCCCGACCGCAAGCAAGGCAACATTTAGGAGCATCCGCCAATGATTGACCCACGGGCGAAGTTTGAAGAAGCCCTTGACGCGTTCGCTACACCGGGCAACCGATGGGGCGGCACGTCTGCCTTAACCTATTGGGGGGCGGCTTGCGGCATGGATGCCGAAGCGGTGATTGACGCGGCACACGGGGCGGGTGTCCGTTCCCGTGATGCCGACATACGGCGCGGCATGGTGACGGCAACGGCGAGAGTAGCGGCAAACGCGGCACGATTCACGGGCGGCGGTGTGGTTAGATGGCAAAACCAATCAAGGACGAACCCGAAGCAGAAGCAACAAACCGACCGCATGAGCCGCGTGAAACAACTGATTGAAGATGGACGGGATATTGACACGATGGAAGCATTGCGCGGACTGTCCCCCGTACAGATTCCACCCGCCACGGATGCCCGCGCATATCTGCGGCAGACGAAATCAATGTTGGTGCGCCTGTTCGCGGATGGGGACATAGTGAACATCCGCACGGGCAAGGCGGACAGGACACCCGCCACGCCGAGGGCGAACTTACGCACGCTTGCCGACTGGATGCGGCAGACTGGCGGACATGGCGAGATTGTCCGACCAAACCCTTTCACGGGCAAGCAAGGCAACACCGCAGACGGCAAGCCGTCATTCGGCGCGAAAGACTGCATAGCCGATTATCGGCACATGGTTTTTGAGTTTGACGAAATGCCACTAACCGACCAATGTCGATTTTGGGCGGGATTCATCAGACGCGGAGCTTTGCCACTTGTGACTTTGACCTATTCGGGCGGCAAGAGCATACATGGCGTAATCCACGTAAATGCGTCCGATGCTGAAAAGTGGGCAAAATATCGCACTTTGATTATCGAGCGGTATGCCGCCGATTCCGACAGGGCATATCGGCTTGACATTCAGGCATTGAATCCGCTGACGGGATGCCGTCTTGCCGGAGTGAGACGGTCAGACACTGGAAAAGTTCAGGAGTTGCTTTGGGCTTGTGCCGAATGGCATGACAAAGCAAAGTTCAAAGGGCTGAACCCATTAACACCACCGCCAAACCCCAATGAGCAATTTGCGGCGCAATGCGATTCGTGTACCGCAATAGCGACGTGTAAGCGCACTTTCGGGCGGTTTTGGAGCGATAAATCGAGCAGCGGTAATGGATGCAACCACCCTTTACATTATGAAGGGTGCTAAAACGCCGAAAAACGCCCCTACACGGCGTTTGAGCGCAAGAAGCATATTCTACCTAATAAAACCATAAAACGCCGCAAAAGCGGCATAAATACTCTCCCGCGCGAGAGAACGTATCTCCTTCCCATACCACCCTATGCTTCATTTGCCCGAAAATGCACCAATATAGCCTTTTCCATAATATTTCAGAATTTCTGCCCCGCTAAAAATAAGACGC
>JAFXEA010000006.1 GCA_017521065.1 Kiritimatiellia bacterium
ATGCCATATGTCTGTGACTCAAGAAACAACTCAAGAGCCTCTCGCTCACCGTAGCCATACTTTTCGACAATCCGGCGCACAACCTCTTCATCATAATAATCAAGCAAATCAACGGGAACACTCTTCATATAAGCCTCCCTTCGACAAACTTTAAACACGCAAGCGCCGCATCCGTCTTCATTGCATACTGATCCTTCAACCTCTGCGGCAAAAGCCTCCGCAAGGCTTCATCCTCAGAATACGCACCTTTGAAGTAAAGGTTCAACACCGGCATAGTGTTGTCATTAGCAACAGGTCCAGATACGATATCATAGTCCGCCTCATCAAACATGCCATTCCTGTTGCGGGATACATATTTGAGCCATGCCGCATCAGGTTCAAGAAAATCCAATCTATGCAAGGTTGAAGATGCAATCTCGTCAAATTCATAGATGGACACCACGGCACACCCTTCGCCTCTACGCAAAACCGATGTTTTTGCCCAACGCGATGCCTGTTCGAAATCAGAAGTGAGGTAGAATGCCCGACCAAAATCCAACGCCCGGACACTCTGCATTAATTTCGGCTTCACTACATCAATATTGCTTCCGTGGTACAATTTCATGCTTTATTCTCTCCCATCCAATTTGCAGCGTTGCAAATTATGCCATCATTTCTTTGCCGATCGCGCCTTTTTGGCATTCGCCTTCAATGCCGCATCCTTTTTCGCCTTAAGCACCTTCATCTTTTCGACAACCTTCGGGTCAGCCGGGATGTCGAGAACAGGATGGTACACTTCGGATTTTGTAGTCGCCTGCGTAAGATAGTTCCCGGGGATTATTCCATCAAGCTTGAGGTTCACGACCGTTGGCCCATCCTTCTGCATCGTAACCCATGTGATGTGGTCGAACTCACCATACTCAAGCCCCATGAGTTTGCTGCGGTCTTTTGCATTGCCCGCACTGCATCCGCCAGCGACGGAAAGCGTGTAGTATTCACGGCCATGTCTCTTGGCGTACACGTATTCATGCCAATCTCCGGCGAACACCGTATATTTGCGGTTGGCTAGCTCGTTCGTTTCGAGAGACTTCCAGTAGGAGCTATCCCACACCGAAGGCTGATGCATGAATATGAACGTCCAGCGGACATCGGCATTGTCGGCGAGAGTCTTTTTGATCCAGTCCAGCTGTTCAGGGGTGAGTGCGCACTGATTCGGACGCGAATCCCTGCCTGACATCGTATCTATCGCCATAAAAAGACAGCGCTTGTAGGTGAAGCTGTAGTATGTATTGTCGCCGTAGAACTCGCGCCACACCTTGCTTGAATCCTCATGATGGCGCGGATACGCAGGGCGCGAACGTGTAATGTCATGGTTTCCCACCACGTAGAAGAACGGTGCATAAACCCTGGAGGTGAAGCTCTTCAGTTCCTCCTGCTGTTTGCGCAGTATGTCCGGTGTGGTTACCCCCTGAACAATATCTCCGACAGTCATTACAAATTCAGGACGCATCAGGTTTACGCATTTTAGCGCATTCGTGAACGCGCCGCGAAAATCTCCGCCAGAACGATCAGGAATGATGGCAAAACGGAAATCCTCCGGATCGTTCTGGAAGTTAAGGTGCGTCCAGGGCGTACGATCCGCCGCCGTTGCCACAGCTGCGATCATGACTAATATCGTTGATGCTATCACATTTGCTTTCATGGTCATTCCTTTTCTGTTGTAAAAACGATTGTCATTGTATCACGTCAAAAATTTTTGTGCAATCAGAACGCTCAAAAACGACTACCGCACAATAACACGCAGTCCGCGGGGACTCAACCGCCACACAAGGCGCACAAAATCCGAAACCCGTTCATCAACCTTGTGAGTATAAGTAGAACCATGATATCTTATCGGTTCACCCCATACTCCATCCTGTGCTGCTTCGAGCGTGTAACCGACAACAGTGCGATGGCAGCCGAACCTGTCCACCACGTTCGTGGCCGAGAACGTCCATTCTCCCTGCACATGGTAGAGACCCGGCTCCTCGACCGCCGCTCCGCACGAACCACCCGCCACTTCCACATTCGGACGGTATGCACGACGCACTTCATCTATCTCACGGTTCTTTTCAAGTTCGGCATCGCTCAACACCCGGTCATAGATGCGCACGTTTTTGATTTCGCCTTTGAGATACCAGTCCGTATATGATTCAGATATATTTCCCCGTCCACCGCCGAATATGGGTGTGATGGCACCAATATCAACCTGTCTATCCCATGTTCCCCACGTCAAGGGGGTTGCCGTCTCAAAAAAGGCCTTCTTCCCGTCCTTGTAAATAGCCGTGAGATAATCGCCGGCCCAAGAATATTTTTCGCCGGCAATATAGTCACCCAGCTTCCAATACCAAAGTTTCATCTCCGAGTTCCAGTAGATATTGAGTTTGTCGGTGGTGATGGTGAGTCCCATTATCGTGGGATAAGCGCTTGTCTGCAGAGACATATCCACATTATTGCAAGCCACCTGCACCGTGACGGTCGTGGAAAGCGCAAGCGCATTGTCCATGATCGCGACCGTCTTGCCCCCAAAGAAATAACCGTCTCGCGTCCACGCACTCGAATCGCCATCGGCATGATGTGTAATCGCCGCCGATCCTCCCCTGGCAAGGTTAATCCAGGATGTCGCCCCGGCGTCCTGAGGCTTTTCCGCACCAGCGTTGCGAAACCCGTCAAGATGCAGAATAAGTCCATCCCGCACATAGTCATCCACGTCAGGCACAGGAATAACACCTCGAACAACCTTGGCTCCCCATGTAAGCCTTACGCTCGGCCAGTTTCCTGACACAGGACTTGTCCATGTTGTAGACTGCATATTGGTAACAGGATTTGTCCATGATTTCTTTTCTGCATCCCATGTCTCAAGTACATATCCAGCAAATTCATAATCCTTGTCCCCGATGGTCTTTTGTGTTGAATCATCCATTTTAAACGTCCATCCTGACGGCAGGTACATTCCGTTCGGCTCGCGTCCTTCATACCCTTCCAGTTCGGTCGCCACTACAACGGAATTAGTTGGCAGAACGCCTGATACCTCACCAAAGAAACGGTAATCATCAATTATTCGATTCCACATAAGCTCATCATCCGCAAGCACTCTGCAGTATGCACGTACCGCATGAACGGTCCCGATCATTGTCCGGCCCGAAATCCCAGTGTCACCAGCTAGACCGGCAGCCCCTACATACCAATATCTCTCGCCGTATTCTTTTGTTGACGTTCCCGATGTCAAATCGGAATTCGGCAAAACCGTCTGAAACACACATTTATTGCCTTGATCGACCATAGCGGTAGCATATCTGCCAGCCCATGACGATAGCACTCCGTTTTGACCGCCGATGTTCAAAATCTTCAGCTGCAGACTTGCTCCGGTGGTATATGTGTACAAATTGCAATAGTCATCAGTTGTTCCGAACGGAGCAGGATACGAACGCTTCTGCTGTGCAGGGACAAACGCGGTAACCGTCTGAACCGTAACCTTTCGTTCCGGAGCAATGTTAATTGCAGACTTGGTTACGCCGTAGGAATTACCGTTGAAATAACAACCGTTTTCATTCCAGTGCCGCAGATTTTCAGTCGCTATCAAGGATGATGTTAACTCTTCAAAATTCAAATCGTTCTTGCTTGGCGAAAGGTCCTTCCAGGTATCTGCGCAGACATCCCGCGTTTTTCCAAGCCCCGCATTCTCGATACCGTCGAAATGAAGCACCAGCCCATCCTGCATATAATGTGCCGCGGACAGTTCACCAAGAATACCTTCCGTCTCTTCCCATTGCCAGGTAATGCGCACCTTCTCATCCTCTGACACTTCGCAGAATCTTTTGGTGCATTCAACGGCTTCCAGCCATGTTTCTGTCTCTGCATCCCACCTCTCGAGATTATATCCATTAGCCGCATATATCTTTTCGCCGACCTTGACGCTCACAGGAGCGGAAAACACATGCTTCCCGTCTACCGCATACACTCCGGCAGGCTCCGCACCCTCTGCGCCAATGACAGAAGTGCGCACTATGGCATTCGTGACAGGAATCCCGGTCTTGTAACGAATAATGTCAAGCGCATTGTTTTTTGCCAACTCATCTTGCGTAAGCGCACGATTGTAAATGCGCAAAGTATTGTAGGTGCAATATGCCTGACGGGAATATGAAGAAGTTTTTTCACTTTTAAACCGGTCTTCCAAGCCTGTGGTTCCATTCAGGTAATCCGGCACACTATCACTAATCACTCCGCTGTTCGCCAACACCCAACGCGCACTCTTGGGACTTGCGGCACCCTCTTTTCGATCCATTGAAAAACCTCGTCCCCCACCTTCTGCACTGCAGTTCTCATACATAGCCGCTGTCGAATCAGACATAACACAGGCAAAATCAACCTCGCCCCAATTGGATACGGATGGTCTCACATTCTTACCTTGGGTGCTATCCCATCCTCCGCAACCATAATTATCAGTAAGCCATTGGACCATGAACGCTCCAGACGCACGATAAATCCTGAAATCAAATTGCGATACCGGAGACAGAAATGTCGAAGAAAAACCACCGTCTGTCATTTGTTTTGAACGCGGGAAATGACCGTACGCTTCAATGGTAAGATTTGGAGTGTCCGGCAGCGCCTTATCCGTTATCGCATACGACATGCCGGCAAAGAGATACCCGTTGCCGTTCTGCCATGCGCTGGTATCCGTATCCGTACGCTTGACGAAGTTTGCCCAGTTGCCGCGGCCAGAAAGGTCGACCCATTTGGAAGCCGAGCTGTCGTGCGGCTTGAGAGCCCCGACGTTGCGAATGCCGTCAAGATGGAGAACCAACCCATCCTGGACATACGAGTCCGGCTCGTACTTTAGAGCTGCATCAACCGACGTTGTACCAAGAACAACAGCCATTATCGAGGCAGATACATGAATCTTTGAATTTACAAATACTTGTTTGCTCATGTCCTCACCGTAGCCTTTCTGTCATGAAATAAATACTTGTTTCCTATAGTTATTCCCTTACTGCACGTCAAGGCGCACAATCGCACCC
>JAFXEA010000545.1 GCA_017521065.1 Kiritimatiellia bacterium
AACCGGTTTGACCGCAGCAGATGTAACGCAGATGTTCCCATGTTCAAGACGAATGGCGGAAATACGCTTCCGCAAAGCAACAGGAATGTCGATAGGAGATGCCATTCTCGAGGCTCGGTTTACGGTTGTACTTTCGCTTCTGAAACGTAAAGAGATACGGCTTGAAGCCATTGCCGATCTTTCAGGCTGGAAATCACCGGCTGTTCTACGGCAATACTTCAAACGCAAAACCGGTATCTCCATGCGCGACTACCGCAAGAAGCACTAAAGAACCGGATTGTGATCAATACATGGGGTCAGCAACTGTAAATTTAAATAAAAATTTTCGGTGATTGTCTAAGGGTGTGATTGGTGTGTCCATTGCACGTCAGCGCAATGGAAAAGATGGATGGGAGAAAAAGGGGTGCGGGGAAAAGGAGGGAAGGAAGGTTTGCAGAAAGGACGACACGATCCTCAGCACCCGGCATTTGCGTTCCGCCCGGTCCGCCGGCAACAGAGGAATAGCTTGCCGCGTTCCGCCAATCGTTAGAAACACCCACCCAATAGAAGTTGGCAGCATCAACAACCGATGAAAAAACACAAGCATGCGGCCGATAACGCAAGCATGAAATCTAACTTTTTCATAACATATCTCCCTTCTCTAACCGACTTGAATGGTATCATATCCCAACATTTCCAGTCAATATCCTAAAGCGGCTATGATAAAAGATTCTTCAGTTCAGCGGAAAGAACCTTGCCTTGAGGATTGCGTGGAAGTTCGGAAACAAAACGGTAGCGTCGCGGAACCGCACCCTTCGGGAATATCGGGATCAAGCGCTTGCGCATCTCAAGGACAGACTGCGCATCATGCGTCCTGAACCTGGAATCCGTTGCTACGACAACCGCCCCAAGATATGCCCCTTTCTCTCCGTCAAGGGACACAAGCGCAACATCCTCTATGCCATCCAATGCTTTTATCCGCTCTTCCATCTCTGGCAGAGAGACGCGCTGTTCCGCAATCTTGACAATTCGATCCATCCGTCCCAGCAGCTTGAAGCGCCGACCATCCGGCGAAAGCTCGACACCATCACCCATCACAAAATTCCTGCAGAACGAAAACGGGCTCTTCACCACCAAGCGGCCTTCATCGTTGACATTCACCTTGACCGGATCAAACACCGTCCAGTCATAGACTTCATCCTTGCCATCACCCTGCCTGCGCCAGGCGACGCCCCCTGTCTCCGTAGATCCGAATATCTCCTGCGGCGCAATGCCGAACACCCGTTTTGCTGCAGCGCTAGTTTCGGCGTCAAGCAACGCCCCAGACGTGACGATCTCAACACAGTTCTGCGGTACGGAATACTGATCGGCATAGGCGCAGAAACGTTTCAGGAACGTAGGCGTAGTGACAAAAAACACCTTTTCGGCACCTCGCATCTTTTCCAGAAGCTGTTCAGGGGCAAGGATCACATCCGGATCAACCTTACAACCAGCCGCAGGAGGAAGGAACTCACGCCAAAGCTTTCCGTACATATGATGAGGTTCAATCGTGGCTAGGAACACCGTATCTGGGGCAATGCAAAGCCTTTTCCTATGAAAAGCCACCTCCTTGGCGAGCGACTCAAAGGTCTTCACTATCTCCTTGGGCTTGGAAGTACTTCCGCTGGTATGGAAGACAACCGAAAACCGCCGCCTGCGAACGGCTCCCTCGACAAGAAATGTAAGCGCCACCACCGCACCGGACATTACGGAAGCAACCACAAACCCCATCCCCCCGAAACGCTCTGCCATCAGCAGCGACACCGCAGAGCAGGACAAAAGGATGAAAAGCCACACCCAAGTAAGACGCTTGCAGTATGCAACTGCACCATCAGGCAGTATACCATCCGATATCCGCTCCGCAAAACGAAGACACAAAGGCTTTCGTCCCGGAAGGAGCGAAAGCCCGAACAGCAAAGCTACTATTGCACAGAACATTGAACTTGCGGATCTTACCGCCTTTACTTGCCCTGGCTTTCGATGTAGTCCGCTAGCGACTTCACAGAGTGGAATATCTTCTTGTTGTCGGCAGGATTTGAGGAGAACGTTATGCCAAACTCCTTCTTTACCGCCATGCCGAGCTCAAGGGCATCAATCGAATCAAGGCCAAGCCCCTCTCCGAAAAGCGGCACATCCGTTTCGATGTCCGCAACGGTGATATCCTCGAGATCGAGCGAAGTGACAATGATCTCCTTCAACTTGTTTTCTATCTGCAATCTATCCATGACAGTCGGAATGGTGAATGTTGTATTTGAAATCAAACTACAGAAGCTTAGGCAATCTTGCCGAGCGCGATGAGCGCGAACACCATTGCAAAAATCGCGACGGTCTCGACAATGCCGAGAGCTGCAAGGTAGTTCGTGAAGCCCTGGTTCGTCTCAGCCTGCGCATCGCATGCCGCCGCCCCGGCGCGTCCCTGGAAAAGCGCAGAGAGCCCGATAGCAAGACCTGCAAAAATGCCTGCGAGCAGCACAGGAAGTCCGGCGCCGGCGGACACATTGCCGACCTTGCCGAGCATGATGAACATGAGAATCATCCCGTAGAGCGTCTGTGTGATGGGCGCACCTACAAACGAGAGAAGAAGGAACGGCGCCGGCTTGTTCGCCGCATAGCACTTCTTCCATGCGCCAACCGCTGCTGAGGCGGCAAAACCCGTACCGAACGCAGAACCGGCAGCGCTCAATCCCAAGCAGGCAATCGCGCCCGCGACAATCATGTATGTATCCATTTTCTGTTCCTTTTCTTTATTGGTTTAAGATTGAAAGCCTAAGCCTTTGCGCTTCTCCTGAACGGATTGAACGAATAGCCCGCCCAGCTCACCCCCTTGTGGTTGGAGAATTCGAGCGTATTAAGACGAACCGCGTGGACAAGGATCGAAAGACCGGCCATCACAAGGTTGAGCGCATGCCCCAGAACGAGAATAGCCACCATGGCCACAGACATGAGCACCTTCGCCCACACCGCCTCTGCGCCATCAAGAAGTCCAGTCGCCATCGCGTTGAAGTTCTCTGCAACCTTCACTGAAGCAAGCCCGACGGCAAAGAGACGCACGTAGCTGATGATATCGCCAAGTGCGCTCATGATGTTCAGCGGAAGCATGCCAAGCTCCGCACCGCGCGTCTTGAGCTCGGACGGCTTCACGGAGAACCCGAACACCATCGCAAGCGACACGCCAAACACCCAGTACAGCGCAGACGGAATCCCTGAGAATATCCCTACAATCGAATTGGTGACGAAATACATGAAAAGCAGTATTCCCGCCCAGCCGAACTCCGCGACACACGTTGAATCATTGATCCGGCAGACTCCGTTCCAGAGACGAGCAAGGATCAGGTGCGACGCCCCGATCGTGAAGCAGAGGAGCATCATATTCGAATAGCTCGGATCAGCAAGCCATTTCACCGTGGGCCAATCCGCACACCATGGTATCTGCGCCCCAAACCACGTATTGCTGAGAAGCCCCCAGAGAACTGTCGCCAATGAAAACACCGTCATCAGGACAAGCCAGCTCCTTACGAGCGGCGAACGGCTGCCGCCGGATGTCTTCTTCCATCCATACAGGGTCGCTGCAAGGAATATGGCACCATACGCACCATCGCCGACTAGCATCGCGAAGAAGAGCGAGAAGTAGCACATGAACGGCACTGACACATCCGCCTCAGAATAGGCGGGCGCGATGCCAAGCCCCTCGAAAAGAGCCTTTACGGGACGGAACATCTTAGGCGGACGGATCAACGTGGGCGGAATCTCATCCGCATCGGGATCACGAAGCGCAAGCCCCCATCCATTCTTGCGGGCAGCTTCTCTCAGCGTTTCGGCACTGTCATCCGCTATCCATCCGCGAACAAGCGAAAACCTCATCGACGGGGAAGCCTCATCCCCAAAAACGTTGGCCTCCATCTCATCCTTGGCCGCCGCAAAAGCCACCGCGTCACGCAATCCGGGAAATGCCTTCACGATGCCGGAGACGTCCGCACGAGCAATCTTCGCCGTAATGCCTGCTATTTCGCTTTCGGTGTCAGAAAGCCTGTTTCTCGTAACGGACAGCCGCTCTTCAGGCAAGGGAATCTCTCGCACCCCTGGCTCGTCATCAAGAGTTTCGCCGCCATACGCAAAATCATAGGATCCGTTGTCTTTCAGGACAAGCCTTACGCCTGCCGACTCAAGCTTCTTCGCAAGAACCGGATCGAAATCTCCGAACGGCCCGTATCTGCGGATCGTTCCCTTGAGCGATTCAGCTGCGCCCTTCAGCTCTTCGCGACGCACATCAAGCGCAAGGATATCTTCAACGGCAAGTGCCCCTTCCACCCTGCCTTCTCCAAGTTCCTTCGCGGACTTCGCCACAATCCTAACCGCTTTTTCGGCTTTTTCAAGCGCACTTCCTGCGGTGGCCTTAGCCTCGCCTCCGGAAGAGGTGAGATCAAGATGCACAGCACCCAAGTCACGCAAGGCGGCAAGGGTTGACTCCGTATCCTTCTCAACGCAGAGAAGGAAGATGCGCTTCATCGGAACTATCATGCAGCCACCTCCGTTCCATCATTGGAGTCCGGTGTCCTGCTCTTTGCGATCTTGCCGCGCGTTACGGCGGCGGTCTGCTCGTCGCCAATGGCGATCTTGATAACCCGGATGTTCTCCTTGCATTCCGGTATCTTGACCTTCTCAAAAAGGTTGACACGCTGCGAAGTGGTCGTAAGCTCCGCGGTTATGAGATCGCGCTGTCTGAGAAGAATCGTACGTTCGCAGCGCAGGGAGAGTATATCTGTCACGGCCTTGACGGCATCATCCACCCATGCAGGGGTGGCCCATGCGTCAATCTCCTTCACTTCCGTATCGATGGACTCGAACACGGGGATGGCGACGCCGGCCACGTTTGCCGTTCCGGTGTTTATTGATTTGACCTTCACCAGCCCCGACAGGATCTCTTCCCCTCCAACAGCAAAGAGACCGACCCACGAACCAAGGTCGGCGCGGGCCTTTTCCTCTCGCGCCGTGACTTCGTCCGCCTTCTGCACAATGCCGGCGATTTCCGCCTGAAGCTGCTGCTTTTTCAGCTGCAGCATTGGCAGAAACCGCTGGAAACGCTTCAACGCGTCCGTCTGCGCCTTGAGTTCGGTCTTTGTAAGTTTTATCTTTGCCATAACGAGGTGTGAGATTGCCCACTTACTTTGTCGCAAACGCGTAGGCGTTGCGGAACATGCGCATCCAGGGACCGTCCTTCTTGAACGTGCCGGGGTTGTAAGACAGCTGAGCGGCGCGGAAACCGCGCTCCGGATGCGGCATCATGATGGTGACGCGTCCGTCGGTCGTGGTGAATCCGGTAAGTCCGCCCTTCGTGCCGTTCGGGTTGTACGGATAGCGCTCGGTGGCGTTTCCGCGTCCATCGACATAGCGGAGTGATGTCTTCGCTTCAGGATTGGTCTTGCCGTCATCCCATTCCGCTCGGCCTTCGCCGTGAGCAACCGCCACAGGAATCTTCGATCCGGCCATTCCCTTGAAGAAGATGGACGGCGAATCGAGCACCTCAAGCGTGCATGTACGGGCCTCGAACTGCTCCGAAACGTTGCGCACGAAACGCGGCCATGCCTCTGCCCCGGGAAAGATGTCCTTGAGCTGGGAAAGCATCTGGCAGCCGTTGCACACGCCAAGAGCGAACGTATCCTTGCGGGCGAAGAACTTCGAGAACATCTTCTTGAGACGATCATTGTACAGCACAGAGCGCGCCCAGCCGGAACCGGCACCGAGAACGTCGCCATAGGAGAAGCCGCCGCATGCGACAAGTCCCTTGAAATCGGCGAGATCGACGCGTCCTTCCATGAGGTCGGTCATATGAACGTCCACACTCTCGAAACCGGCAAGCGCGAAAGACGCCGCCATTTCGATGTGGCCGTTCACGCCCTGTTCACGCATGATGGCTACACGCGGCTTCTCCTTTGAAGCCTTGCCTTTCTTCGCGGCAGGCACTTCATCGGGATTGTAGG
>JAFXEA010000546.1 GCA_017521065.1 Kiritimatiellia bacterium
CGAAGATCGCCGCCACGTCCGCCGATCAGATAACTCTTCAGCGTCCCACCCCGAAGAAACGCTCCCTCAAGGACCGTCCCGTCACGCCGCCGCCGGACAAGATGGCATGGCGCAAGTTCTACTTCGAGCAGGCGGGAATGCTCAACAACCTCATCATCGGTCTTGTGCAGGACCGTTCTGCCGCACGTGTCGGCCTCAAGGAATGGTCGAACCTCATGTTCGGTTCTGCTCTTACGATGAGCACACTCTTCCCGGATGAGCCTACGGTTCCTGCCCGCGTCGAAGAGCTGGTGAACAAGGCGGTCGAGGAGTTCGACAGCTGCCAGAAGCTCGC
The DNA here is from genome assembly GCA_017521065.1 of Kiritimatiellia bacterium. Classification (GTDB taxonomy): domain Bacteria; phylum Verrucomicrobiota; class Kiritimatiellia; order RFP12; family UBA1067; genus UBA1731. The sequence continues at coordinate 335 of JAFXEA010000546.1, forward strand.
TGAAAGGCTCTTCCCGAAAGTGTTCAACAAGGAAGAGTCCTCAACATCAACTTCAAACGAATAACCGAAAGGAACATCAGCAATGGACGATAAGGTAAAAAGGTACGCCCGCTATCTGCTCATCATGGCAGGTCTTGGCGGTCTCATATACGGAATTGACGTGGGAGTCTGCGCTGCGGCTTACCCCTACATCGAAAAGACATCCGACTTCACGAAAGCTCAGCTCGGACTCATCGTCGGCGCGGTGCTTTGGGGATCGGTCGTTTCCTCCCTCTTTGCCGGCTCGCTCTCTGAGTGGTTTGGTCGCAAGATCATCATCATCGTCTCTGCGCAGTTTTTCACTCTGTCGATTCCCGTAATCTGCGCTTCGGGTCTCTTCGAGGGCGGCAACTTCATTCTTATGACGATTGGTCGTGGTCTTCAGGGCGCTTCCGCAGGTCTCGTGGGCGTTGTAGTTCCGATGTACCTTGCGGAATGTCTCGATTCCGACAGCCGCGGCAAGGGACCTGGTATGTTCCAGCTGCTTCTGACGATCGGTCTCGTGTTTGCCGCCGTGATTGGTCTTGTTGTGACCTCTGTCGTTGGTGCCGCCGATGACATGACGATCAAGGCCGCCTCCAAGACGACAGCATGGCAGACGATCTTCTGGTGCTCTGCCGTCCCCGGTCTCATCCTTTTCTTCGGCGCATTCAAGCTCAAGGAATCTCCGCGCTGGCTCTACAAGAAGGGCCGCAAGGACGAGGCTCTTGCCTCGCTCGCCGCAAATAACGGTGAAGAGAAGGCCAAGGCGATCCTCGCTGAGATGATTGCCGCCGACGAGGCGGATGCGAAGGCCAAGGCCGAAATCGCAGCGAACGCCAAAAACGATACCCTCTTCCAGAAGAAGTACATCTATCCCTTCTGCCTTGCTGTAGTGATTCTCGCCTGCAACCAGACGACCGGCATCAACTCTGTTCTCAACTACTCCGTGGATATCTTCCAGAAGACTGGTCTCCAGGGCGCATTCGCTAACTGGTCCGATCTCGCCATCAAGCTTGTGAACATGATCATGACGATCGTCGCCTGCACGCTTGTCGACAAGAAGGGACGCAAGTTCCTCCTCAAGATGGGCACGAGCGGAATCATCATCGGTCTCTGCGGCGTCGGCGCCACGTTCCTTGCCATCTCCAACGGATGGCTTCAGGCGACTCCCGTGACCGGCATCATCGCAACGCTCTTCTTCTTCATGTTCATCGCGTTCTACGGGGTTGGTCCGGGTGTGTGCGTTTGGCTTGCGCTTTCCGAGCTCATGCCCACGCGCATCCGTGCAACCGGCATGTCCATTGCGATGATCATAAACCAGGGCGTCTCCGCTCTCATCGCCACGGTGTTCCCTACGTGGGTCGCCGCAACGAGCTTCCAGAGCGTGTTCTTCTGCCTTGCGGGCTTCACGGTGATCTATTTCATCGCAGCGGCGTTCTTCCTCCCGGAGACGAAGGGACGCACCCTCGAGGAGATCGAGAAGTACTTCACCACGGGCAAGATGCCTGAAAAGAAGCAGTGATGAAAATCAGGTTTCTCGGAACCGGAACAAGCGTCGGGGTGCCGCAGATCGGCTGCGAGTGCCCCGTATGCACATCGTCCGATCCGAGGGACCGCCGCCGTCGCACCGGAATATACGTCAGCACGGATAAGACGGCGTTTCTCGTCGACACCCCGGTCGAACTTCGAGAAGCCTGCATTGAATACAAGATAAAGAAAGTTGATGCGGTAGTTTTCACCCATGCGCACATGGATCATGTGGCGGCGTTTGACGATGTCCGCAGGTTCAACACCCTGAACGGCGAAAAGGTGCCGTGCGCACCGGACGAGCCGGGCGCAAACGGACGTACCTTCCGGATAATCGGCAAGCCTATGAACTGCTACGCTTCGCCGGAGACGATTGAGTCTATGCAGCACATCTTCCCGTACATCTCGTGCAAGGCGAATCCGCAGGGACTGTTCCGTCCGATGATAGAGTTCGTCCCGGTGGTCGAACCGTTTTCGATTGGTGATGTGCGGCTTACGCCGTTCGAGGTTCCGCACGGACCCAAGACGTACGGCTACATGATGGAGTGCGGCGGAGTTAAGGTCGGCTACGCCAGCGATTGCAACGGTCTGCCTGATTCTGCGGTTGAGATGCTTTCGGGTGCGGACCTGATGGTGCTGGACTGCCTACGCAAACGCGAACATCCAACGCATCTTTCGCTCGACCGTTCGCTGGAATACATTGAGCGCATCGGTGCGAAGCATGGTCTTCTGGTGCACATGTGCCATGATATTTCCCATGCAGACTATCTCAAGGAACTTCCGGATAACGTCCAGCCCGCATATGATGGACTTGAGGTTGCGCTTTAGGAGGAGAGGCTGTTTATGAAAAAATGTTTTTTTATTCTTTTTGCCGCGTTGTCGGTCGTCGCTTTTGCTGCGCCGCCGCAGAGTGAGATATCGGTGAAGCTCATACCCGATCGCCGTGAATACATTGTCGGTGAGCGTATTCGCGCAGTGGTCGATGTGGCGAACTCCAGCGCCGATTCCATTGATGTCGGCAAGCCGGGCTCTGCGGACATCCTTCGCATCGAAGTGTTCCGTGCACGTGACATGGCAAGCCGCGAACGGGTCGGCAGCAAACCGTTTGTTGCTCCGTTCATGCTCCATTCATCCGAAGGGCAGAAGCTTGAGACGTTCATCGGCGACCATTTCCCTCTGCACGATCCGGTCCGCTATCTTGCACGTGCGGTTCTGATCCATGCCGGTTCGCGTTACGAATCCTCTCTTGTCAGTTTTGATGTCGTTCCGGGAATGACGGTTGGCCGGGCGATGCAGATGTTCAAGAACAGTCCTGGCCTCAAGCGTACATTCGAGATTGTGTACTGGATGCGCGGACAGCGCGAGCATCTCTTTCTCAAGGCGAGTGACGAAGGTGGAAGGGTCTGGCGCACCACAGATCTTGGCGGTCTCTTGCGCATAACAGAGCCGAAGATTTCCGTAATGCCAAACGGTGAGGTTGTCGTTCTCCACCGCGCAACTCAGAACCAATTCATGCGCAGTGTGTTCTGGAGTCTGCCGAACGCTCTTGATTTCAGGAAGCAGGAGCCGATGGTCGATCCGGATGTGGCCGGATCAGAGCGTATGCGCGACCTCTACATGGAGTCGGGCGGTGTCACGCCGGTGAAGAAGTCCTGGTGGAAATTCTGGTGACGGGCGATGATAATTCTTGGAATAGAGTCGAGCTGTGACGAGACGGCGTGCGCTATCGTGAAGGATGGCGTTGAGGTGCTGTCCAATGTCGTCTATACGCAGATAAAGCTGCATCAGCCTTGGGGCGGCGTTGTGCCGGAGATTGCGTCCCGCGCCCATGTCGAGAAGATATCGGGAGTCATCTCCGCTGCCGTCGATGAGGCTGTTGCCGCAGGTGGCATATCGGGCTTGACC
>JAFXEA010000547.1 GCA_017521065.1 Kiritimatiellia bacterium
AAGTGGCGCAGGCGTATACTGGTTTCCGCGTCGAGGAAGGCGGCGAGCTAAAGTTCGAGAACGGAAGCGGGAAGGCGGTTTTCCTGTGGAAAGCCGGTTGTAATGCATATCATACGGTTAATGGTGTGATGGACATCAATATACCATGTTGTGGAGGAGGCAACCAGTCGTTTTGCGGAGAAGGCGAACTGAATCTGCATTCATTTGTACCGTCAAATGGGGTGTCATACATCTCCTTCGGCGGGAACCTTTCCGTGAACCTCCCCGCAGAGTGGCCGACAATAACTGCCAATGCTTCGGATAAGCCTCTTACGTTCAAGGTGTACGGCACTCCTGTTTTCCGTACGGAGGGAGATTGGACGTATGGAGTGTTCGAGGAAGTTGCAAATCCAATCGAGATTGGGAAACGTGCAGCTGAGATATGTAAAGGTGCTACGCTTACGTTTGATCCGAATGGCGGAAATATCACATTCGAAGATCCGCTGCATGGCAAGGGTACGATTGTAGTCACAAACGGAACGCTTCGTATTCCGGGTGGCGTGACTTCGTCCATTGGAGTTGAGGTGCGCGATAGTGGTGTATATGAATGGAGTGATGCGCATGAACTCCGTTCGCTTGTGTGCGCCGCCGGTTCGAAACTCCGATTCTCCGGCCCAATCACCGTAAAGGAGCGTGTGAATCTCAACAATGTCAATATTGAATGGGCGGAAGGTGCATCTCCGGAACGTGCGAAGTCGTGGATGACTCTCTTCATCTCGATGTCCGGCTTTGAAGGGGAAATTGCCGCACTCAATTCCAATTACTACACGCGTATCGTCGAGACTTCAAACGGATATGAGTATCAGATCCGTCCGAAGATCGGCATGACGGTCACGTTCCGCTAAGGGGTGCCCCATGAAGAAGCTGTTGCTTCTCTCGCTTGTCGGTATGATGGGCGCGGTGTCGTTTGCGTCCGGCAAGAGATATATTGCATTCGGATGGGAGTTCAGGAATCTTACCCCAGCCCAGATCCTTGCGCATGCAGACAGGTTCAAGGGTTTGCCGATTGACGGTGTCGGTATTGTTCTTTCCGCCAAAAATCCCAAGGGCGGGAAATTCAGCCAGATATCAATCACGGACGACAAGCCGTGGGTGTGGGAGGCTTTCGAGGACCAGGTGCCTGTTCTGAAGGAGCTGGTTAAGAAGCCTGGCCTGAAGGATAGTTTCCTTCAGGGATACCGTGCGCCCATCCGCCGTGCGGACTGGACGGACGACGCAAAATGGGCGGCGATCGCAAACAATATGGCCGTGCTTGCCCGCATTGCCCGTGAATCCGGAATAAAGGGAATCTCCATCGACCATGAGGATTACCGTCAGCAGCGTCAGTACTACAGGCAATCGACAGACCCTTCATATGAGGAATGTTGTCGTCTTGCGCGCAAGCGTGGACGTCAGGTGTTTGAGGCAGTCTTCAGGGAGCATCCTTCGGCGATACTGCTTTCGTTCTGGGTGCTTACTGAGGATCGCTCCTATTTCGCGACACGTGATCCTGTCGCCCTCATGCGTCAGAAGCAGGATCTGTGGCCGTCGTTCGTCGCCGGTATCCTCGATGCTTTGCCGGAGACGGGACGGCTCATCGAAGGCGATGAACATGGCTACCGGTACGAGTATTTCGACCGTGATTTCCATGTCGGAATGGTCAATGCGAAGAAGTGGGGCGCGATGCTTCTGCCCGAAGAGCTTCGTTCAAAGTACGCTTCCCGCGTAGAGCAGGGCTATGGACAGTATCTCGATCTCTATACGCACCCCTTCAATCCGAAGAAGCGGGCGAAGTGGAGCGTGGGGCCGCTTGGCGGTTCCCGGCTTGAACACTTCAGGCGTAACCTCCAGGACGCGACAGATCTGGCTTCGGAATATGTATGGATATGGGGCGAGCAGTACACATGGATCGACTGGGAGAAGGATGCGAAAAAGAACGCAAGTGTTGTCTATGAAAAGAACTGGGAGGATCTGCTGCCAGGACTTTCCGAAATGATGCACACCGTGAAGGGAGGCGATGCGGCAGAGGCTCGCAGACTGGAACGGCTCAAGTCCACCGGAACAGTGACGAACCTTCTTGCCAAGCTGCGGGTGAAGATGTGGCAACCTGTCAAGGACAGCAAAGGCAAACCATGGCCGCAGGGAATATTGCGTATGCTTGACGATGGAATTGCGGAATGCAAGGGTCTGCGTCAAGGATGCTTCTATTGTGACATAGGAGGCATTAAGCCAGGGGAGAAATACGCAGTTGGAGTCTGTAAACGCGGATTGTCCGCCAATGCGGGTGTTGCCTGGGGGGATCCGGAAGGTGCGAGCTATCGCACCCCATCGCCACAGGCCATATTCGGCGAGCCTGATGCTGATGGATGGAGCGAGGGTATGATGTATTTGACCGTTCCGGAAGGGATCGATCATTTGAGATTTACGTTCGGCGCCGGGTGGCAGGATCCGGATGAAAGTGTCCAGTTCAAAGACTGGTGCATGTACCGTCTTTGGTGATGCAACGTCTCTTTACTCATGCGACCCATGCGTTTTGGTCATGCGGCGTTTTGTTTTCGTCATGTGGCTCATGGCGTTTGATCATGGGGCGTTTTCATTTCGTCATGGGACGTTTTGCTGCTGGTCATGGAGCATGACAGCGTCGATTGTCCCGACCACGTGCGCGGCCCAATACATTAAAAACGCTATTGCGTCAAAAAACCGTATTGTGATATAATTCGCAGCGACAAGGGTAAAATCCTGAGTCACCGGGATGCGGGAAACTTTCCTGCCTTAGGCGAGGTTAATCCTCGCCTTTGTTTTTAGAAGGTAATGGTGAAAATGACGAAAGAAATCAGTGTGTTTGTAGATGAGTCGGGCAGTTTTGCGCCGATTGATGCCGATTTGCACTCACCCTATTATCTTCTCTGCATGGTGTTTCATGATCAGGCTGATGATATTATTTCAGAGGTGCGAGAACTGGAAAGCACTTTCGCTCAGATGGGAATCCAGCCCAAACACACGGTTCATGCTGGACCATTGATACGACGGGAGGATGAATATGCGAATATGCAAAGAGAGCAGCGCATACGCATATTTCGTCGCATGATGATTTTCATACAGAAAGCCAAGTTTAGATATCGCTGCTTCAAGTTGTTTAAACCGTACAACTCAAGGAGCGATGCAATCCATGATGTGTTGCTGCAAGATATTGTTTCATTCTTGATTAAGAACAATAGTGAGTTTAACAAATGCGAACGCATCAAGGTTTATTATGATAACGGACAGACTCAGGTGACCGCACTATTGAAAGAGGCGTTTTCCATTTATTCTTCGAAGATGGAATTTGTTTCTGGTGTGTCGCCAACTCGATATAGATTATTCCAGGCGGCAGATGTGATTTGCACATTAGAGCTTGTTAAAGCGAAGCTTCTTGAGAATGGTGCAATGACCGAATCTGAAGATCGTTTCTTTGGAGGAATCAAGAACCTCAAAAAGAATTACTTGAAGATCATTGATCGCAAGTGTTGGTCATAACTGCTCGCATTCCGTAATTTTACTGCTGCATCGCTGCGGTCACGAAAGGTTCCCCAGCCCCCATTCCCCATTGATGAGTGAACGCAGATGCCTTGCGGCATACGCATTTTTGGTAGGCGTAGAAAGTAGAGGTTTAGAACGCAGATGCCTTGCGGCATACGCAGATAGGAAGAAAATACTCATGTGTCTATAGCTGCTATCGCAGCAACGACACGATGAGTATTTTCCTGTCCTGCGTTCTTCCCTATCGTTACATCAAGTAGAACGCAACGTGGGCAAGAATCAATCGTGGCGTAGTGAGCGAAGCGAACGCCGTAGCCACATTGATTCTTGCCTCTCTTCCGCGTATGGCGTAAGCCATCTGCGTTCTATTCCCCGTTCCCCATTCCCCAAAAACTTTTTTAAAATTTATGCTTGCATTGAAAAGGGGGATGTGGTATCTTACGAGTTGCAAGGCAGATTAGGTCTTCGCCGGGTGGCGTTGGTGCCGAAGTCTGCTGAACGAAAAACTGATGCATGAAAGGGGAACGAAGCAAGATTCGGACATTCGCGGAAATGTCATTTGACTGAGATCAAATCACATTCCGGGACCCAAAGGATCAAGCAACGTTTCTATTCAGAGCGTCACACTGCTGTTCATTCTGTGTTTTTCGTTCTCTTGGCTTCATCACTCAGGATGATGGGTCGAGAAAAAGGTTTCGATGGGGGAACTTTATCTACCGGAAGTAGAAACTACCATCCCCACCAAATGCCGCCAATTATATCATAAAGCGCGGTTGGCGTGTCAGGCTTTAATGCAATCAGAAATCGAGGTTGGCTTGGTATTCGCGCATTGCGTCAGGAAGGGCGAGTTCGTATATGCCCATTGATTTAAGGGACGCGTTGGATTTCATCCAATAGCTGTAGGCGGCGGCAAGCCTCTTTTCGATTGCCGTCTTGTCCTGTTCTTGTCCGGAAAGCATCTCTTTCAGCCTGTTTTCGGCGTGCTCACGGTAGGATATCTCAAGCCGCTGCCTTTTCGTCAGTTCGGCGAAATAATCCTCAACCGTGCCTCCGGCAAGCAGGTAACCTCGCATTTCGCGCTTCATGCCGGTTACAATGCGCTTGAGATCGACAACTTCCGTGAAATCGGTTGACGCGATGCGGATTGGCGTATCAAGACATTCCTTCCAGACATCGCTTGAACCGGGAATTTCACCCTTGGCGTCAAAACTCCTTCCCGGCTCGGCAAAGCGGGCAAGCGCAGCTTCTTCCGGGAAGCGGAATATTCCGCAGATCGATTTCTCAATACGCCGCCGGTCGCCGGCAATGGCCTGTCGCGGAAGCGGAGTGGCAACGGTGAATGTCACGGTTCCCTGCGGCGTAACGACAGTCGCCAGCTCTGCCTCTCCCTTTTGCGATCCCATCCAATAGGCGAAACCTACCGCAACAAGCAAGGTTGCGCATATTCCGGCCACGACCCTCTTCGGGACGCCAACCTTTACGCGCACCTCTCCGTTAGCCTTCGAGCCATCGGCGGCAACAACCTTGATGGGCTTTATGCCGCGTTCGCGCAGAGTCGCGAACACGGCATCGCGCGATTCGGCATCAATCGTATCAGTGTGCCGAACACCGTCAGAGGAGCGATATGTGTAGGTAAACGTCACTATTTGAAATGCAAGGACGAACCATCCCTGCGGGATCAATTGTAGAAATGCGTTAATTATACCACACATGACGATAGTGGTATCATAAAATAGAATCAGAGCAAGTCAAGAATACGAACATTCTCTACGGTGAGCGCACTGGGATCGGCATAGTAACGCATCATTGTCCTTATGTCATCGCCGCTTATTGAAGATGCCATTTCCGCGCCGTATTTCTGGTAGATATGGTCGATGCATATTTTTCGCAGTTCATAACAGGCTTTGGGACCGTTGAATATCTTCAGCATCCGCAATTCCTTGTTCAATCGTACATATACATCTCTTGCGCACGGCACAACCAGCTGTGAATCGCGTATTGCATTCTTGCGCCACCCTTTGCGTTTGTTGTACGGTATGCCGGCGGCATGATATTCAGATAAGCGCTTCCAGATGACAGGATGAACCGGCCACGCCACGAAACGACCGGAGGAAAACTTGGTTTTATTCGGCGTGTAGCAAAGCACAAAGCCAGAATCCTTCTTTCGAAAATCCGACCAGCGAAGCCGTTCTACATCGCCATTGCGCATTGCGAATTCAAGCATCAATGTCGCCAACACCCATTCACGGGCGTCAGGACGCTTCTCTAATGAAAGATACCACTCTTTTACTCTGGCAAGTATTGTGGAATCCGGACGGACATAGCGCGGAGCGGTACGCCTACAGGGCGGCAGTTGGATTTTGGGGATGTTCCATTTTTTGTCGGCATAGTATGGATGCGACCATTTGGCAAAGACGGTTTTCAAGGAATGAAGATAACTGCATATGGTTATCGGCTTTAGAGATGAACTTCTTGCGGCATCCAA
>JAFXEA010000548.1 GCA_017521065.1 Kiritimatiellia bacterium
AATGTAGATGATTTCTCTCCAAATGATTTGTTCTTACAAAAGCTTGAAGATGCTATTGGTGCTTGCATAAGGAGAAATGCCGAAGAAGAATTATTAAGGAAGGCCCGTAAGCTATATGAGCAAGGTGACTATGGAACCGCAGTTGTTTCAGCCTGGATAGAAATTGAGGCAACCCTTGCAAAATATCGCAGAGGAGTGGAACCTGCTAGCATTTGGCAGACTATTAAGTCTTATTATCCAAAAGATAGGCACGCTGATATTGTGCGAATGCGGGAATTGAGGAACGAAGTGGTTCATGCAATTCGGCGTGCAACTAAGCGCGATGCAGATTTTGCACTGGAATTTGCGAGGAAAGTAATCTCACAGTGCAATAATATTATCAATGGCAATTAATTTGTCAAGGTATGTGCACGAGAATCGTGGGCACAATGGTGGCGCGGATGAAAAGAGGAATTTGAACAGTATGAGGTGGAGGGTAGAGATGGGAATGAAGGAAGTGGAGAGAGGGAGGATTGAATGTCGGAGGTGAAAGATAATATCAGGCTGGGGCTGGGAGATAGCGGGGGCAAGGTGCTGGAGAAGCGGGCGGCGGGGAAGAGTGAGGGTGGATTTGATGGCGTGGTTGGTGGAATGATGGTGATTGAGTTGTTGGCTGGTACGATGAGGCGCGGTCGTTGGGTTGGATGATTGAGCGGATGAGGGGTAATGCGAGGCGGCGAATTGGCGGTTGAGTGTCGGGCTTGCCAGCAGATGGCAAATATGAGAGGTGAGAGAAATGGCGAATGTGATTACATCCGGAACGTTTGACTTGTTTCATATCGGGCATCTGCGGCTGCTGCAGCGGGCGCGGAGCGTAGTGCGAAAAGAACTTCTTTGCCATGGGGTCTGACCCCATAGTATCCACAGTCGGGCAGCTAAAGTTTGGGAAAGACTAATCCAATGAAGAATATTGGCGTAGTTAGCTACAATATCCACTGCAACTTTACGAACTATGGTTCGGCGTTGCAGAGTTGGGCGTTGTGCAAGACGATTGAGCGGCTTGGATATAAGCCGATGTTAATGGACTATTGCCCTGATATCCTACGGGACAAGAATCCGCTTGATCCGTTTAAGAACATGTGGGACAAGGATGCGGAATCGCGGCGGATGTGCGAGCTCACGATGCCCGCCATTCGTGAGAACTATTATAAGTTCGATAGGTTCTACACCGAGCGATTCAATCGTTCCCATGCGTACACATCTGAGAACTTCAACGATTGCGTCGCCGCAGAAGGGCTTGACGGTTTTGTTTGCGGCAGTGATACCATTTTTTGTCCAGACGAGTTTGGAATAGACGATGGCTATTATGCAAACTACGCTTGTATGAGGGGTAGAAGCATTTCGTATGCAGCAAGTTTTGGTGATCCTCATTTTACGCCAGAGACATACGCATTGTTGGATGCGCGCTTGAAGAACTTCAAGGCAATCGGCATCCGTGAGTCTGGCATGGTGCCGTACATCAAACAGCATGTTAACGTGCCAGTTTCTCAGGTAATAGACCCAACATTGCTCTTGTCGTCCACTGACTTTGATGAGTTGGCTCAGGAGCCTGAAAAAAAGGAGCCGTATTTACTTTTGTATGCAAGGCGTTACAATCCGAAGATGGAAGCGTATGCAATAGATGTTGCGAAGAAGAACGGCTGGCGCATAGTGGAAATATCGCTTCGAGCGACAAATGCAGAACGTGGTCATGAAATGCGTTATGACGCCGGTGTGGAGGAGTTCATTGGTCTCGTGAGGCAAGCTGCGTTTGTAGTCACGAACTCTTATCATGGTATGATTGTCTCGTTCCACTATTGTAGGCCGTTCAAGTTGTTTTCGCGCGAACAATGTGACACAAAGATTTCCGAAGTTGCGACAATATTGAACGTACAGAGTGTGGTTGATGGCTATGTTCACGATGAATTTAATAACTGTCGTGATGAAAAGGGCTCGCGGATTCCGTTGCGAGCGTCGTCGCTCGCATTCCTCAAACAGTCATTGGAGGAGAATTTTTGATGGAAGTCGAGAATAGAGTCAAGGGGATGAGGATCCTCGTGCTGGGTGGGACGGGGGCGATGGGCATTTATCTTGTACCGTTGTTGCTGAAGGCTGGTGCGGAGGTCTTCGTTACATCGCGTCGCGAGCATCAATCTAAAGACGGCCTTGCATATATCATCGGTAATGCGCATGATATTGGTTTCGTTAAAAACTGCGTCGAGGAAATCAAACCAGACGCCATAGTCGATTTCATGAACTACAAGACGCCTGAGTTTGCAGAGAGGGCTGGGTATCTTGCAAACGCATCTTCGCAATACATGTTCCTCTCGTCATACCGAGTGTTCAATGACGATGTGGTCTTGACGGAACATTCTCCGCGCCTGCTAGACACTGTCCACGACGTGGCGTTCATCTCGTCAGACATTTATCCAATAGCCAAGGCTAGGCAAGAGGACATCTTGAAGTCTGTCGGCGGTACATGGACGATTGTACGCCCGTGCATCACTTATTCGAAAGAACGCTTCCAATTTGGCTGTCTTGAGGCGAATACCGTGTGTTACAGGAGTTTTCAGAATGTCCCCGTCGTCATTCCAAGTGCAATGCTTGACAAGGTGACTACAATGACTTGGGGTGGGGATGTCGCAGAAATGCTGCTTCGACTAATTCTGAATCCTGCTGCATACAAACAAGACTTCAATGTCGCAACATCA
>JAFXEA010000549.1 GCA_017521065.1 Kiritimatiellia bacterium
CAACATTCCATATGACATTTCACCCCGGGCACCCGAGGAGACATATCAGGCAATTTTTTGCTCAATTCTCTACTTCATCGGCGTTGGAGTCACGCCTGAGGTGCGCACAAACGAAGGTCGCATCGATGCTGTGATGGAGACGCCTGATCATGTGTATGTGATGGAGTTCAAGCGCGATGCATCCGCCTCTGAAGCGCTTTCGCAGATCAAAGATAAGAAGTATTATGAAAAGTTCCTTGGTTCCGGCAAAAAAATCACCCTTATAGGCGTAAATTTTGATTCAACCAAGCGTACAATAGCAGAATATGTGATGGAGGAAATGGAAGATATTCAGGACTCCATAAAGTCATGAAATCGATGGCAACAGATATGCACAAATACACAGCAGAAGAGCTTGATGAACTTTTCAGCTCCAATGCACTCGAACGCATCGGAATGGGGTCGAGGCGTTCGTGCCATCGCTTGCCCTGCGGAAAGCTGTGCGTAAAATGCTACCGAAGCGACGAAGAGATCCTTGAAGGGAAATATCCAGGGCACGCCGATACGGTACCGCTTTCGCGATCTGTAGTAAAAGAAATACAAAAGTTCAGATTTGACGAAAAGCGCAATACATCCTGCCAGGAATACCGCTACTGGAAGAAACTGCGCGATAGATTGCATCCCGACGTGTTTTCCGTTTTCCCTCAAACGTTTGAATGTGTTCTCGTCCCTTCACGCGGATGGTGCATCATTGAAGAGATTGTCCAGAATTTCGATGGCTCAGATTCCAAACCGTTCGCTACAGCATATCGTCAGGCAAATGATTCTATGAGGAGCGATCTGCTGATGTCTTTAAATGCAGTAGTCTCAAACCTCATCGCTTCTTCCGTTCGATTATACGATCCACAGAATATTGTTGTGCAGATGCTTACTGAGGAGAAATTCAGGCTTCGCCTTGTAGACTTCGAACCTGCCACTCGCTGCCTTATACCAATTGATTCGATGCTTCCGTCTCTGGCGCGCATTAAAACACGTCGCAGGATCAAGCGTTGGCTATGGGAACAGATAGGTGTGGATGATCAGAAGATGTCTGTCCGTAATATTGATTCATCATCTCCGATCTCCATGTCGTTTTCCGTTTCCGACAACTACTCCCAGCATCTGGCAGTGGTACTTGCGAGCGTTCTTGAAAACAACCCTGATTCACAGTTTGTTTTCCACGTCCTTCACCGGAACATCTCGGAAGAGAATCAATCGTGCATTCGAGAACTTGAACGGCTGTATCTGAACGGGAAAGTATGTTTCCATTTGATAGACGCGACATTGTTTGAATCGTTCCCAATACCCAAAGAGCTGGAGCACGTAACGAAAGAAACATATTTCCGTTATGTTTTGCCGGACATTCTCCAAGACGAAAAGAGGACGATATATTCCGATGTTGACGTTCTGTGCGTAGGGGATCTTCGTCCCCTGTGGGAGATTGATTTGAGAGGGCGCATTATCGGGGCGGTTTCCGAAGGACATGACGGCGAGTTCAAAAAGAGACTGCTCGGTTTGACGGATGATGCCCCGTACTTCAATGCGGGGATGCTGGTTATGGATCTGGAAGCCATGAGAGCCGAGCGCAGCCCCGCAGTGTTGATGAAGAACACAATCAAATACGCAAACCGGATCGCATGGCCGGATCAGGATATCATCAACATAACATTCAGAAACAGAATTCTTGAACTGGAGATGATTTGGAACTGTTTCAGGCGCGTTAATCAAGGCGTGAAAAAACGTGTGGTCATTCGTCATTTCGCAAGTGCGACCCAAAAGCCTTGGTGCAATATATGGAAAAACACGACCTGGCCCGCCTATCTCAAGTATCTGCTTAAAACCCCCTATTCGAAAAATGCATGGCGTTTTGTCTGGGGACATGTCATGGGTTTCTTTTACTATAGATACACAAAGAAAAAAGTAACACGACATCTCGTATGCGGAATAAGAGTCTGGAGGAGTCGCGCCAGATGAATTGCAAAGCAAGATGGGACGATGGATTGCCGGCGGTTTCAGTTATCGTGCCGGCATACAACTCGGAAAGGTTCATCAACGCTTGTGTTGATTCGCTCCTTGCGCAGACATGCAGTAACATTGAAATTATCGTTATTGACGACGGCAGTACCGATTCAACACCTGAAAAGCTGAAGAAGTATATAGACGATAGCAGGGTACGCATCGTTACGCAAAAGAACAGAGGTGTTTCGGCAGCGAGAAATGCTGGGCTTGCCCTTGCGCACGGTGAGTTCGTTTCGTTTGTCGACTCCGACGACGTTATGCATCCGGCTTACATCGAGAAATGTCTTTGTCTGGCGCGGAGTGATGATTGCGAATTTGTTCTTATAGATGTTGCCGAGTTTGATGATGACGGAAAATTGACGTTTGATTCTCTCAACGGCAACGATTTTGACGAGGTTCTCAGCCCGCTTGAATATTATCTCGACAATGGTTTCAAAGGCGGCATGTCGTCAATGTTCGTACGCCGCCGGTTGATTCAAGACCTAAAGTTCCCCGAAGGGGTTTCAAAGGGCGAAGACTTGTGCTTTTCGTATTCGCTTCTGGCTCGACTCAAGAATGGTCGGCGTCTTCACGGCTCCGCTTATTTCTACCGGCGCACGGAAGGGTCTCTTGACAGAACGGCAATGACACTTAAGGATGTCGTCTCTCTCGCCGATATCATGCGCAGGCTTTATAGTATATATGCAATTGATGAAAGAAAGCTTGATATAATCAAGCGGCACCTTTTCACAAAGATGATTAAGAACATCGTAAAACGTGCCGTTTCAAACGCATCGCCTGACGCCGCTGACGCAATGCGGCATGAAATCGCATCGCTTGTACGCGACGGAGTGGTCGGATATAACGGTTTTACATTGCGCTGGCGCTGGCGGCTGTGGCGCATGTGCCGCAAATATAAATCCGGACGGAGGGTGTAATGGCAATCTCTCTTTATTATTGGAATGACATGCCGAATTTCGGTGATCGACTGAATGAAGATGTGTGCAAATATCTCTCCGGATCGGATCCTGTTTGGGCATCGCCCAAGCGTTGTAATGCCGCATTCATCGGCAGCATTCTTGAAAAATTCATCTATCGCAGAAAACATTGGACAGCGGACGCCTTATGGATTAAATATTTCCGCCGCAAGGTCGATGTTTGGGGGAGCGGATTCATCAAGCAACCGGAATATCCCTGCGAAAGGTTGATGAGGCGGCTTAATGTCCATGCCGTACGCGGCAAGCTTACTCTGGAACGTTTGCGAGGATTGACGGGCGGTGCTCTTGACAATGTGGCAATCGGCGATCCTGGACTTCTTGCGTCGAAACTGTATCCCGCGAAGACTCCTGCTTTTCGTGTCTGCGGGATAATCCCTCATCACGCGGAGCTTGCCGACATCAAGAGAACCAACGAGATTGTCGCAATAGAGCGCGAGAGTGGAATTTTGACAGAGACTACCGTTAAGGCTATGCCGCTCTTTGAACGTCTGGCGAAATCCATTCCCGGATCTGTTGTCTTAAATCCTGAAAGCGCCCCCAAGATGGTTATCAGCCGCATAAGCGAATGCAAGGCGGTTTTATCGTCTGCAATGCATGGATTGATTGTGGCCGACAGTTTCGGCATCCCCAACATCAGGGTGGTCGCTTCAGACTCTCTTATGGGTGGCGATTATAAATTCAGAGACTACTACTCGGCGTTTTCAAAAGGTAGATACAGAGTTGTTGACATAAGAGAAGACATCCCGTCAAACCTTCTGGAATTAACCAGAAACGGTTTTGAAGATTCTCGGAATGAAGTAGCAAAGATTCAAGTTTCTTTGGATAGATCTTTCCCCTTTAGAAGTACGGTTGATAGTCCTCGATAAAATGAAAATCGGCATCTACAAAGACACTTTCGCCAACAACCGTGGCGCTGACATCGCGGTGAAGAACCTCGCCGCCGGATTAGAGGAACGTGGGCATGCGGTGACGCTTTTCGACAAATCCCAATTTGCGGAAAAGATACGCGGCGATTATGATGCCCTTATTTCGACCGGCACGAACGAGATTCTTGATTTGGCGAAAGTTGATGGGCTTCCGCCGATCATTCAGCAGTTCCACACCGACCCAAGGTATCCATTTCGCCATTGGATCAAGCGCTGGCGGCGCAATCGGGCGATAAAGGCAGCGCTTAAAAAGGCAGCGGTGTTTCAGATACTGCGAGAAGAGCATGTCGATACGCTACAAAAACTCATCGGTGTTTCAAAGGATAAAATCATCGTCATAGGGAACTGGAGTTGCTTTGAAGATTGCACAAGAGCCATTCCCGAAGAGAAGATCATCCTCTGCCCAGGTGCGATAAACGCCGATAAAAATCAAATACTTCTCGTTGATACGTTCGAGTCCGTTGCCGATGAATTTTCCGATTGGCAGGTTCATATCTACGGGCGCGGTAAACCAAAGGACGAGGCTGCGCTTTTAAAGCGCATCTCCGCGCAAGGTCTGTCCGACCGCATATTGCTCAAAGGATTTACCGATCTTTGCGAGCCTTACGCCAAATGCGCTTTTGTGGCGTTCCCATCGAAGACTGAAGGATTTGGCATGGTTATTCTTGACGCGGCCATGTTCAAAAAAACGTCCTTGACGATCTGCGACTGGATCGGATGCGGCGAATCCGTCTCCCCGTCCGATTTTGCCGAAGCTCTTCGCAGACTTATGTCTGACGCAGACTATCGCCATAGACTCGGCGAACGATCTTTCGAGTACTGCAAGGCACACTATTCCCGCAAAATGATTCTTGATAAGTGGGAATATCTCTTATCAAGAATGATACCGTAATGCCCTATAGGCTAAGATTCTTCAGATACCTGTCAAGGAATCGGTAGCCTTCCTCTGTAGCCGAACGCGGAGGACGGTGACCTGTCGCATGGTTTATGAGCTTCAGCCTATCCGGATGTTTCTCATATCCCTTCGCCCTGCGCATGATGACTCCGCTCTCTTCATTGTCCGCCTGACCTGCAATGAGGCAAAACGGCTTACCGCCGGAAAGCGACAGCAGTCCGGCATGATCCATTCCTTTTAACCTCACCTCATTCAGCCTGTCGCCCCAGTACCAGACATCCTTCCAGTTCGTCTGATCCCAACCGATGCCAAAATCACTCGCAACGATCACCTTGATACGAGGATCAAGGCATCCGGCATAGAACGCCATCTTTCCGCCTAAGGAATGACCGGTAATGCCAATGCGTTCCGGATCAACACGGGGATCTGCGGCGACAAGATCAATGAGCAGCCTCGTGTCGAACGTCAGCTTGCCTATGCCCGTCCACCCAGGATGGTCCTCCTTAAGCTTACGTCCCACATGACCCCATTTCCCCCATGCTGCATCGGGGGATCCCTTCTGGGAATATGTAAGATAATATGCCTCCGCCGTTACCGTTATGTACCCACGCTTCGCAAGATCGCTCATGTATGCAACCTCAGCAAAATACGTAAGGTTCGTATTCGGCGACAAATACCGGAATTTCAGACCGCCAGTCTTTGGATCGAAACCTAGCATCGCCTCCGGATAATAGAACGGGACCACCACAGCGGGAAGACGCCCCTTTGCATTTTTCGGCACAGCCACCATAAGCCTCTGAAATGTTCCTGGGCCGTTCGCCTGATGGTATTCCTCCACGTCGAAATCGGGGAAGGAATATGTTGCCGTTTTCTCAACGCTGCGCGGGAACGCCGCATATTCCGCCGGCGGATCCAAATATTCGTTCCAATCGGCAAAGGCAGCAACACCGCAAAAGGCAACAGCCAACACAGCTATATTCTTGAACATCATTTACATCTCCACGAAGAACTCAATAGATTTCAAGGCCTCAACATTCAAACCGCACGTCCGGCCAATCCGAAAGACGCCTAAATGCGGTCGGAAGAAGATTCGCGGAATCAAGATCGCCAAGATCCTGCCAGATGAACTCTATCCAGTCCTCTTGAGATTTCAATGATCCGTATTCCACTTCATCCGCAAGTTTCAGTTCATATATGAGATTGATTTCCGCATGCGGCTTTCCATGCTGAAGGAAGGAATTTTCAAGCGTACCAAGAAAAGCGCCTGTGGACGAATCCACACCAAGCTCCTCCTTCACCTCCCGCACAAGCGCGACACGTCCGGTCTCTCCAAACTCGATGTGTCCGCCGGGAAGATATGTGGACTTGCCGCCCTTGGCGCGACAGAGAAGCAACTTGCCATCCCTTACGCACACACCACGTGCAATCGACTCTATTCCGGCGAGCTCATATTCATTCATTTCTCTACTTCCCTTTCACGCAGGACATGATCTCATCTGCGGCAATTGCAAGCGGCTCACCATCAGCCTGAAGATAGCCCATCGCATCATCAAGCCTTTTTGCCGCAGCAAACCGGACAGCAGAATCCGAAAGCCACGCATCCAGCTGATCCGCGACGGCAGCTGGAGTGAAATTCTCCTGAAGGAGTTCCGGCATAGGCGGCTCGAACCCGCATTTCTCCGCCACGACGTTCGCAAGCCCGACGTGCTTCACGCCTTTTATGACACGTCGTGCGAACCATGCAAGCGCAGGCCCGACGGCATACACCAGCACTGTAGGACAGCGCACAAGTGCCGCCTCCAATGTTGCTGTTCCGCTCGCAACCGCCGCGCAATCCGCGATACGCAAAAGCTCACGCGCCTTCCCCTTCTGAATCTCGACAGGCGGCAACCCTTCGAAGCTCTCAACTATGCGACGGATTTCTCGCTCAGCCGCATCGTTCGCCGCCGGAATGCAAACGCGAAGCTTCAGATCGCGCCCCTTGTCCATGAGCAGTTTCAACGCTTCAAGAAGACGGGGAAGTATCCGCTGTATCTCGCCCATGCGTGACCCCGGCAAAAGCGCAAGAGTCTTTCCTTTGTCTCCGCCCATTTCCGAGACTTTGATTTCACCCGTCTCCTGTTCCACAACCTTCACAAGCGGATGACCGATGAACTTCGCATCCAAGCCTGTGCCTTCGAACAGTTTCGGTTCGAACGGGAAAAAACAAAGCAGTTTTGTAAGCGCCGCGGCGACCTTGGGAATCCGCCCCTGATGCCACGCCCAAACCTGAGGGCATACCATGTGGACGGACGGGATGCCAAGACCTTTCGCATATTCGGCAAGTTTCAGATTAAGACCGGGATAGTCCACGGTCGCCACAACGTCCGGTCTCCATTCACGTATCGCCCGCTTCATCGTCCTTGCGACACCGAGAAAATAGAACAGCTTCCGCAGCACAGGCCAGAATCCCATCACGGCAAGATCAGCGGTTCTGAATCCGTAATCTCCATAGCCGCGAATCTCCGCGCCATGAGAACGCAGCAGCCACGCAAGCCGTTCGGCATACAGAACACCTGATTCCTCGCCTGCCAACAGCAGTATTTTCGGATTTCTCCCCAAACTTTCCATGCCGCAGATTATAGCATATATGGGTATTATGCAAAACTCTGGTTTTCTGGAGTTCACCTCAAAAGCCGCCTTTTCGAGTCAAGAAGAGATAAAACCTCAACCTCGAACAGGTATGGCACATACTTTCATGCATTTTCCATATTTCAATGTCATCCTGTCAAATGGTGATTTCGTCGAGTTCGCGCTCTTCGCGGCGGGCTTCTTCAAGGCGCTTCACCCACTTCAGGACTTCGGCGACAGGTTCGATGAGTTCAGGCGGGATGTAGTCCTCAACCTTGCCGAGAGCATAGAGGCGCCGCGCAAGCGATATGTCCTCC
>JAFXEA010000550.1 GCA_017521065.1 Kiritimatiellia bacterium
CAATGCGTCGTTCATCGGGATTCTCCCTGCGTCAGATCCATCAATTGTGATTCTTGTGACATACCAGAAACCTGAACACTGCATATCCTATAAATATCATGAACAGACGGGGCTTCCTCTCTACAACCATCAGGGGGGGGTGTGCGCCGCTCCTGTGTTCAAGAGGATTGCGACGGAAGTTTCCCAGTATCTCGGAATCGAACCGGACAAGCCGGAGGAGTTGGTCGAGGAATGAACATCTGGGGCATAACAGGCACAAACGGCAAGACGACCACCACCTGGGTGCTTGCGGAGCTTTTGCGTGCCGCAGGACGAAAGTGTGGATATGTCACGACTGTCGAGGTTGATACAGGTTCTCGCAGGTTCTCCACCGGATACACGACGCCGCCGTTAAAGGTGCTGAAGGATATTTTTGCCGAAATGGAGCAGAATGGCATGACAGATTGCGTCATGGAGGTTTCGAGCCATGCAATCCATCAGCGCCGCTTCGGCGATACGGTCTTTGCGGGCGGGGCGTTTACGAACCTTACGGAAGACCATCTTGATTACCATAAGACGATGGAGGCGTATTTTGACGCCAAGCTTGATTTTGCCCGGATTATTGCGTCCCAGGGAAATCCTTCGCCGTCTGCAGGAAGATGGGAACTTCCACCGTACGCCGTGTGTCTGGATGGAGGAATGGGCGACGAGATGTACGAAGCGGCGGGAACGCTACCGTTGAACGTGCTGCCGGTCACAAGGCGCAGGCCGGGCTTCAATCTTTCTGAACTGAAGCTTGCGGGCGACTACAACAGTTCGAATGTGCTTCTTGCTGCCGCGCTTGCCGAGGCCGCTGGTGTTGAACATGATGTGATACAGTCTGCGATTCCGCTTCTGCGTCCGCGCTGGGGACGGCTTGAAGAGGTGGAGACGGCATCCAAGGCGAGGGTGTTTGTGGATTATGCCCATACGGACGATGCATTGCGCAATGTACTTTCCACGGTGAAAAAGGTTACGTCCGGGAAAGTTTGGTCGGTGTTTGGCGCCGGCGGTGACCGCGATCCGATGAAGCGTCCGCTGATGGGGAAGGCTGCTGCCGAGACTGCGGACGTGCTTGTGGTCACAAGCGACAATCCGAGAAGCGAAGAGCCGGAATCGATTATTTCCCAGATAACGGCAGGGATTGGTGAAACGAGATTCATTGTGGAGCCAGACCGCCGCAAGGCCATCTTCTACGCGCTTTCGAATGCGGGTGCAGGCGATACGGTTGTCGTCTGCGGAAAAGGGCATGAGACAACTCAGGAAGTGAAAGGCGTCAAATATCCATTTGACGATAGAGAGGTATGCAGAGAGTTTTGCTGAAAGCCTTAATGGCGCTTGTTCCGTTTGTTGTCGGCTGTGCATCCATTGAAGGATGGATGGCGGGGTCGATAACCGAAGGTATCCCGAAAATGCGCGACAGACTTCCCCGTACGGTCAAAGTGCATTTTGCCGATCCGGTGAACGCGAGGGGCTACGCTCTCCATGAACGGAACAGAAAGCAAGTGCAGGAAGCGTTCGGCAAGGCGTTTGACGCGCTTGGCGTGTCGCATTCCATTGAGACGAACGGTTGCAGCCATATACTCAATGTTGTCGTGGAGAGTTGGGAATATGGAGATGCCGGCTTTCTCGGTAGGGGTGACCGTGATGAGATATCCATGGCGGTGATGCTGCAGAATGCAGATACGGACCGGGTGTTGACCAGGGCATCGCTTTATGCGCGGAATCTCGATCTGCTTGTCATGAAATACGTCAAGACGCTTTTTGAGGATGAAAAGTGAGTCGGTGATACGCGATGAGCCGGGCGAATACCGCGTTACAGCGCGATATTCGGATGACGGTACGTTTTCTGTTTTTGGAGAGACAGTGAAACCGATTACATTGACGGTGCGCGTCGAGGATGTATGGGATCGGATCCCGGAAGGGTTGCGTAGGTATTCGTACAGTGTCGTCATATGGCGCGATGACGTAGAACCCGCTTCGAACATATTAGAGAGACACTTGCAAAACCCGGGAGGGGCAACGTCCTCGTTGCCCGTGCAACGGCAAATCGCGGGCAGCGAGGACGCTGCCCCTCCCATGCACGAGGTTTTGCAAGTGTCTCTAGAGAATGTGGCGCCGGATGCCCGCATATTCCTTGATTTCAGCAGGTCATTCAGGATGGAATTCAAATGACAGACGCACATTTCCATAGAGCCGGAGAGACAATCGCTTCCTTGAACGGAACGGAATACCGTTTTTGCGGCATCCATCCCTGGAATGCCGAATCGGTGGACTTGGCTGCGGAGCTTGCGCGGTTCCGTTCCATGTTGGGGACAGACCCTTCGCTTGGCGTCGGGGAGATTGGTCTGGATCGGCTTAAGGACAAAACCATAACGCCCATCCAGCGAGAGGCGTTCACCGCTCAGCTTGAGCTTGCCGCAGAGATGGGGCGTCCAGTGGCGCTGCACGGCGCCAAATGCTGGGGCGAGGTCGTGAAGGCGATCTGTCCGTATGCCGGAAGGATACCTGCATTCCTTTTCCATGGATTTTCCAGAAGTGACGGACTTCTCCCTGACATCGTCAAGGTGAACGGCTTTGTCGGTGTGGGCAAGGCCGTACTTAACGATCATGCAGTAAACTACCGGGAACTGGTGAAGAAGATTCCTCTTGACCGTCTGCTCTTAGAGACGGACAGCGAAGACCTGCCCGACGCTGATCGTTCGGCGGTTCTCGCAGAGATATTCGCAAAGACAGCTGAACTAACCTCTGTCACGGAATCGCAGATAGATTCCAACATGGCAGTGTTCATTTCATCACTTGCCACGTGAATTGTCTGATTTAGTTCCTTTTGCGCCAGGTGCGGGGAGACACGCCTGTGGCGGCATGGAACGTGTTTGAGAGATGCGATGGAGTGCAGTAGCCTGTCGCGTCAGCGATCTGGGCAAGGGTCATGTTTGTGTTGCGCAGCATGAGTTTCGTGGCGGCCAGACGCTGACGGGCTATCTCCGATCCTACGGAACGTCCGACTTCGCCGGAAAAACGCTTGTGCAGTATGTTCTGCGTCGTGCCAAGTGCATCGGCGATCTGCGCAACCCCGAACCGGGTGGATAGATTCGACTTGATGTAGTCCAGCGCCTGCCTGACCAAAGGATCCGACACCGCTATCACATCAGTGGACTGCCGCAGCACGATTTTTGCGGGTGGCACGAGAATCGGTTTTGAAGGTGCGCGTCGTCCGGACATGATGCGTCCAAGGAGCGCAGCCGCTTCGTATCCTCCGCGTTCAAGGTTCTGGTCGATTGAAGAGAGCGTGACGGATTGGTTTTCGCATATTAGGGGGTCGTTGCCGATGGAGAGTATGGCCAGTTCCTCCGGTACCGCCACTCCGATACGCTTTACCGCGTACAGGAGCCTTGTCGCGTCCGACTCATCGTATGTAAGAACGGCGATCGGTTTTGGCGCAGATGCGATTTTTTGGGATATCCAATTCGAGAAGGAGCCCCAGTCGTCCTGTTTCCTTTTCGGCAAGGCTTCGGAAAGCACCCATCTTTCGGCGGGTATGCCTTCCGACAGACCCTTGAACCTGAGTTCGTGGACA
>JAFXEA010000551.1 GCA_017521065.1 Kiritimatiellia bacterium
GAGAGGGGCGGCAAGACAGCCGCCAAGAAAAGACTTGCGTGATATCGAGTTCATATTAATTCCCTTTCTCTTTATTTCAAATCATCTGATGACGAATGCAAACGGAGACCTGCGGCTTAACATCAGGATATCTCCGGCCACAGGCGCATGCGGAAACTCTGTACCCGCGCAGTGGTCAGACGGCCGTCACTGCCGACGGAATGAAGCCCCGTGCGCTCCTGGCAGATTTCACGCGTGATGCCGCGATGGAAAGAACTCTCAAAACCATCGACCTGAATGAGTCCGTCAGTATCGAGAGTGATCACCGCATTAATCGGATCATTATAGGCCAATACCTGCTGCATCAGCCGCAAACCCTTGCAATCCTGCTCCGGATACAGATTGTGCCGACGGTACATGAACTGGTAGCTCGCCGAATTGAGATCGAGATAGCACACGTCATTGAGAATGCGCACATAGTCGCAGTGATGATGTCCGTTTATGACGAACTTTACCCGACCGGGATTCTTCTTATTGGCGTCATCGATTATCTTGCGGACCTCGACGGCATCTCCTGAACCTAATCCGGGATTGCGCTCGTAGCTCGCATGGCTGGTGATGATGCACGGATACGGCGATTCGTCAATCGTCGCCTTGAGCCATTCCAGCTGCTCGCCGCCGAGCCGGGAAATCGCCTTCTGGTCCTTGCGGCCAATCTTCTGGTAATTGGACAGGGAATAGTGGAATGTCTTTCCTTCATACACGACATGGTTCGTATCGGTCACGATGAAACGAAAACCGTTGACGTCGAAATGATAGTAAAGCTTCGACAACTTGAACGACTCCATGCGCTGTTCCGCCGTAACCTGGTCGAAATCGTGGTTGCCCGGAGTATGGTACGTCGGAAGCTGGAAATTGTTGTAGTGGTCGACATAATCCTGCGACGGCTTGCCCATGTGGACTAAGTCGCCCATGTGGATCACGAAGTCGCATTTCGTATCGACGGCCCGTCCGAGGATTTTGTCAAGCCATTCGAATGTGGAATGAGGGAAAACCGTCGGAAAATAGTGAATGTCGGCAAAGGCGCAGAATCGGACGCGCCCTTTCGGCTCCTGTGTTTTCGCAGCGCCGGATGCGGCAGCAACGAGAGGGGCGGCAAGACAGCCGCCAAGAAAAGACTTGCGTGATATCGAGTTCATATTAATTCCCTTTCTCTTTATTTCAAATCATCTGATGACGAATGCAAACGGAGACCTGCGGCTTATGCCGTGCAGAACCGCCGTGCCATCGCCGGCCGTAAACAGGAAGTCCGTAAAGTCGGAATCAGTCTTGAAAGACAGCGTCTGCCCTTCTCCTGATTCGAAGATACGGCTCCAGGATTCAGTTTCCGCCGTGAGCGTACCGCCAACGGAAGCGCTGATTTCAGTACGCGCTCCCGCCGATCCTTCGCGGCCATATGTAAGGGAGAGCTTCGCGCCCGCCGGAATCTGCACGCCGGGGGCCGTCGAATCGAGCAGCACCTCGGGCGAAGCCTCGATCACACACACCCGACTGCCAAGAACCCTTGAATACTCGCCTTTCCAATCCGCCTCAACAGCACCCACATCGAGCCTTGCGCCATTCACCTTGCGCGGATTGCCGTACAGGTCGAATGCACCCAGTCCTTCAGAAATCAAGGCGGCTTTGCCTGTGTCGACGGCAATATTCGCCCCTATCACCGGTGTGTAGTTTTCATCGACGACCAGATATTCATCCGCCGCCGCAATCAGGCAGTCCGAACTGATGGTCACTTTGGTGTTCTTCCTGAGATATTCGAGAGTCCGCACATTGAACACGCAATTGGAGAACACGGCTCCGCTCGCCGCCGCACATCCCTTGTTCCCAAGGATCAACGTATTGGCAACCAGCGGAGAATCATTGATTACCGAAAGCGAATCATACGCACCGTTCTGCGAATTGAATTCTCCTATCGTACAGTTCTCAAGCGTTGCATAGTATGTAGTGGAATAGCCTTCGTTAAAATCAAAAACCGTGTTTCGGCAATACAGATAGCTCTTCACGATTCCACGCGCTGCAGCGCCGTTTCCACCAGACAGGATACGGTTATCCAAGAACCGGCAACGGTTGTACACGCCATTGTAGGCTCCGGCACCGCGTCTAGCGACGCAATTGCTGATTACACAGTCATCAATGCGCGGCAACTTTGAGTAAAGCGTCGAAGGGGAGGCCCACCTGCACCTGCTGGCCAAGATTCAGCCGCCACACAAAGCGTCACCCTTATCGTCTGAATTTGACGCTTTTGTCCTGCCCCCTGTCAGTGTGAATCCGCTCAATGAAGAGCCCGGATGGAGCACAATGCAGCGCACCGCACCTTCTCCGCATCCGAAATCCTCTTCCTGCGCATTGGGAGCGGATTCGCCGACAATAAACGTTCTTTCAGCCCCCGCCCCTATCAGCTTGACGTCATTGGTCACCACCGCTCTGGCGGCAAGGTCAAAATCATATTCCGCATCCCCTGTGGCAAGTTCACCTCCGGCATACTGCACGCCGTTGCTGTACACGCCAGGAGCGACAAACACACTGTCTCCGGGAAGCGCGTACTGAAGCGCACCCTTCAATGTAGCTTTCGGACTCGACTCCGTTCCCCACCCAGAATCGTTTCCGCTCTTTTCGTCCACAAACCATTTGGTGTCATAGAGCGCCTCAACCTCATATGGCACCGGATGGTTGCCGGCGTTTTCAACTGTAAAATCGCAATTGGCGGAAACCGTCTCCTGTGTTACACCGTTCACTGCCATCCCGAGGTACGGGCGGGTGGCGGCGGACACCGCTGTGCAGGTTACCTTGAACTTCCCGTCTTCCGACACAGTCGGGGCGGACACCGCCACCTCCTTTTCATCAAAGGCCAACGTCGGAGCAAAAAGGCTTACCGCACCGCACACGGGCAGTCCATCTTCATTCACCGCAAAGCGATTTCCGTAGAAATCGGTGGCTCCAAATATGTAGTACTGCGAATGGTTCACATCCGATCCGCCGCCATTGAAATCTGCGACAGCGGCATCACGCGCCGGGGACAATGCCGAAATGCGGAAGTCACCGGCGGCGGGATCTGCGACAAGCGCATCCTTCTTGACCACGCCGACACTTTGAGCGCTTGGATCGCTGGAACACAACCAGGTTCCTCCATAAAGAACCGGTGCATTAGACTTGTCTTTCGGAGATACAGACAGGCAGTTGATGTTAGTCATCGGCCCAGTCAAAAATGTAGTATTGCTTTCTAAACCTAAACCAGGTCCTATCAATGTCGAATGGTAGGCGTACTGTGCTTCCCATGCGCCAAATCCCTGTCCGTAATTCCCAGATACGATACACGAAGCCAAGGTTGTCCGTCGCACCGCTCCGGATCCCTTTTGCTCAGATTTGCTTATCCCTTCACCGTCGGCGTCTATTCCATAGTTTCCAGTAATCAAACAGCGAAAAACATGTGCCGCGGGGAGCTTGCCCGAACTGTCATTGCCGAATACAGCCGATCCCTGTGAGGCTATTCCGTCAGTAAGAATGCAATCAAGCAGTTGAGCGCCTATGTCAAGATAAGCCGCACCGCCGTGAGTTGCACCTCCTGTTCCTGAAATGTTGCATCGGCCTCCAGTAAGGGCAAATCCCTGAACCGCTGAATTAGGTCCTACATACACGCAGCGCATCGCGTTCACACCGCATCCGAAAGGCCACTCATCTTTTGCGACATCAGGATCGGAACCGCCGGAAATTGTCGCCTTGCCGACACCATCTGCTGAAACCAGCCGGACATAACTCCCAGCAATCGACACACGGTTGAAATGTTTTTTCGCCGTCTTGCCGGACTCTTCATCATAGATACCTTCCTTTACGTATACGATGCCGTACGTGCCGCTCGCCACCGAATCGACCGCCGACTGGATCTTCTTGAACGGGAAAGCTTTGGAGCCATCCTCTTCAGTCTCCTTCGAATTCTTGTCGACATAAAGAACGCTCGCTGCAACAACAGGGGAAAGAGTCAGGGTTTTACCTGCCGGTGGTATCATAATCTCATATGTGCCATCCATCAGCGGATAGCGCATCACCGTATCAGAACCGCTGGCGCTAAAACCGTACAGACCCTTCCAGTCAGACGATGAACACCTAACTCTAACAATCCCTCGTGCCGAAACCCCGCGTGCATATGCAAGACCAGAAATTGCAAACGACACATTCTTTTCACCGAAAAGGAAAGCATTTGTGGGATTGTAATCGAATGCAGCGCAACCATTTGGATTCAATGTCGGCACAGAAAATCTAACCGTGCCACCGACTTCCAAAACAATTTCCTGTAAACATCCAAGGCTGACCGTTGCGGCGTTTTCTGATATCTCCGCTCCGGAAAAATCCCGATAACGATACTGCTGCGGTATCTCCTGCAGAAAAGCGGCATCTCCCTTGTCTATTGCGTTTGCAGCACCCTGATGAAGCCGATAATCATTATCGATTGGAGACACAAAATGATCCAGCCCAGCAGAAAAGATGCAAGCGTTATTGGTAAGCCCAGGCGTCAAAAACATTTCGACACCTATGGGGAATGCGCAATTGGCATAACAAAACGAATTGGTAGTTGCTGGATCATCGGCCTTATACCACTCGTCTGCAAATAGGCAATTGTAGGCTTTTGCTGAAGCCGATTTTATCAGCGAACGCATCCTATTGCCTGCAAAGGTGCAATTGACGAGCACAGATCCATCGGTAATCGGCTCCTGATTGTGCGGGTGTCCAGTAACTAGACAAAACGCCAGCAAACTGCCACGGGCGACTGGCTCATCGTTCTCGGCAAAATTACCGTGAATCCAGGAACGGACAACCGTCAAGGATGGCCCGGTATATGTGCCATGGCTTACAGCGCCACCACGTCTGGCAACATTGTTGGAAATGATGCAATCGGAAAGCACCGTTCCCGTCTTGCCGGAGAACACAAACACGCCACCACCAACCGCATCCGTATCGGTCCATCCAGGCGCCCTATGCGTTGCGCCGCCAGTGATGGTGAAATTGGAAATCACAACATCGCTGGCGTTTATGCCAATGCACCGGACGGCATCAGAGCCAAGTCCCAATTTACGCGCTGTAGCATTCAGCGATGGATCGTCTGTGGCTTTACTACCTTTGATAATTGTCGTGTGCCTATCAGCGCCACAAAGCGTAAGTGGCTTGCTGATGTATACGCGGTTCATCATC
>JAFXEA010000552.1 GCA_017521065.1 Kiritimatiellia bacterium
CATTTCTTCTGCATACTGTGGCATGTGCTGTAGTGTAGGTGGGGCAGACCGCCGTTGGAATGCTTGCGTGTAATCTCTGAAAATGTCATAATCAAAGAAGCGATGAAAATCTGTTTTGTGACATTCGGATGCAGGTTGAACAGGGCGGAATCGCTTGACCTGGAGGCGCAGTATGCCGCCGCAGGCTGGGATATCGTGCAGTTGCCGTCCGGAGAAGAGACGGATACGCTGGATGACTCCGTTCCTGATGTGATTGTCGTGAGGGGCTGTTCCGTAACCGCCAAGGCCCAGCGCGACTGCGAAAAGAAGATCGCCCAGCTGCGCACCCGCTTTCCTGCCGCGGAGATATTGACCGTCGGTTGTCATCCGGACGCAAAACCCATCCCTCCCCATCTTGCGCCGCCCTCTCTTCCTGATGCCGATACGCCTGTGAACAGACGGCTTTCGCGCGCATACCTAAAGGTGCAGGACGGATGTTCCGGAAAGTGCGCATTCTGCATCGTCCCGTCATTCCGAGGTGTTCCGGTATCTGTGCCGTTTGAACAGGCTTTGGCTCGGGCAAGGGCTTATATAGATGCCGGTTTCCGTGAAATAGTCGTAACCGGATGCAACCTCTGCCTGTACCATGATTCAAACCGCCGTCTACCGGAACTTGTGTCCGCGATTGCAGGCCTTGAATCCTCCGGACATCGTGTGCGGCTTGGCTCGATAGAACCAGGACTGTGCGACACATCGCTTCTGAACGCGATGGAGGCGAATCCAAACATATGCCGGTTCCTGCATCTGTCGCTCCAGTCAGGATCGAACCGCATGCTTCGTCTGATGCGCCGTCCGTACACGATCGAACAGGTTGAGGAATTCTGTGTGGATGCAACTCGACGTTTCGGGGAACGCCTTGCATTTGGCGCGGATGTGATAACCGGCTTCCCAGGCGAAACCGATGCCGACTTCGAGGCGACAAAGGCATTCATTTCTTCCCACCTCCCATTTCCCATTACTCATCTCTCATCTCCAATCTCTCATCTCCCATTCCTCATCCCTCACCTCCACATCTTCCCATATTCCGAGCGCGAGAGGACAGAGGCTGCGACGATGACACCGGTTGTGCCGGTCGAAGTGCGCAGGGCGAGGGTCAAGGAACTTGAGATAATAGCCGTCGCAAATCACGAGCGGTTCGCACACAGTCTCATAGGACAGGAGGTAGAGGTGTGTGTGGAGCGGGACGGCAACGGTCGCACGGATGAATATGTAAGGTGTCTGCTGAAAGGTACCGCTCCGCGTCGGTCAATTGTCCGGGCGGTAGTCGATGATTATTTTCCCAAAACTGGTTCGTTATCTGCTACAATACGCGCATAGGAAAAAAAGAATAAAATGGAGGAGGTCGCCATGAAGACAAGAAAGAACAAAAAAGGTCAGACGATGCTTGAATACATCATCATCGTTGCACTTATCGCCATTTCTTTGATTGCCGTGTTTACGTATTTCGGAAGAGCCACGGCCAAGAAGGTCGCCGGAGCCACGGAAGCCATTTCTGAAGAGGAAGGCTCCAAGGCGCGCGAGGCCGCGGACAACATCTCCGAGGATACGATCAAGAAGCTCGGCGAAAACTGAGTTCCTTTCATGGAAGCCGCAGGCAAAGCAAGGATGCGGCACGGCAGCCGCCGCGGACAGACAGCACTTGAGTACATACTTGTGTTCGCTGTTTTGCTTGTCGCGTTGGCTGCCGCGATATTTTTTATTGGTTCGTCTGGCCGTATAGCGAAGCATGATATTGACGTAATATGTTCAGACCGGTATTGACAAGTTCAAAACGAAAAGGTCAGGCAATGGTGGAATCTGTCATTGCCTTGTTCTTTGTTCTTGTTATATTTCTCTTTATGGTTGACTTGTTGCAGGCAATGAAGGCAAAAATCCTTGTCGAATATGCAGCAGCGAAATGTGCACGGGCGCGTGCGGTCGGATATAACGACTTCATGTTGACCAAAATAGCACGACTCTCAACTATGCCTGTTGCTGGTAAATGTAGAACCCGTAAAGAGGATGGATCTACAATTTCTCGAAGCATGGCATCTCATAGAATGGGACAGTACTTGGCAAGTGAGTATGAACAACAGGCGGATAATATCCTCGATTTTGAATATTGGGATGATACGTCAGTTAAAGTTGATAGTAATTCATCTGAAATAGAAGTCTCAGTATTGCAACATCGTCCTCTTCCTTTTTTTGACTCAGCGACTAAATTGATAGATAAGAGAAGAATGTCGGAATCGTCAGACCCATTTGAACTGCGAGTGAATGGCTTGTCAAAAATAGGTGTGCACTATCTTGATTATCTTACACCATGAGAATGTCCAAAAAAACAAAGTCAGGGCAGGTAACATTGCTCATGGTATTCCTCCTTGCAGGGTTGGTTTTGCTGTTTTTGCTAAACGTAGATTTGTTTAAGGCTGCGCGTACAAAGTTACGGTTGCAGAATGTTGCTGACGCATCGGCAATGGCGGTGGCAAGATGGCAAGGGATGACTCTTAATCTGGTAGGCGACCTTAATTTTGCTCATCTGAAAGTGATAAGCGATATTGCTCCAGCTGATGAAAACACGACTAATTTTATCGCTGGTATAACCGCTTTACAGCGTCATCTGAAAGCTATTGGTCCTTTAATTGGGTTTGATGCCGCAAATCAGATAGCTAGACATAATGGTGCTAAACCTTCCAGCGGAATGAAGGAGGCGACCGAATTAATTGCTAACAGTACGGATAGCGGCTATGCTGGAATGATTAGAAGAATATCGGCAAGTGGAGTTTACGCAGGTATAGACAATGTTAAATCCCCAACAGATATATTGACAAAGCCCGCTTTTTACAAAGCGGTTTTAAATGAAAACTTTCAAGCACTTTGTGCAATGGGGGGATATCATCATACACTTCCTCCAGCGGGCATTTTGGTTCCTTCGGCGGAGGATATGTTTAATAGAGGGTGCGTTGGCCATGTAGGGGTACAAGAACATTCATACACAAATCAATTCAATAATATTGACTTCATAATTGATTCTCTTGTCG
>JAFXEA010000553.1 GCA_017521065.1 Kiritimatiellia bacterium
CCACCACGCCATGCGTTCGGCGCGCTGCGCATCGGACTCGTCGAATATGCGTTTCGGCGGTCTGCCATCCCCGGCGGCAAAAGTCGCAAGCTGCCCAACAACTGCGGCGGCGGACAGAAGCATTCTGAATTTCATGTTGTTACTCCTTTCTTTACCAATCTCTTCATTTGACAAAGTAGCTTACGGAATCGGCGGGACGGACATTGGTGAGGGTGCCGACGTAGTGTCTCAGCCAATGATCGACTTTGGGATGCGCGGCGGCGGTCTCTTCATTGAGTTCAATTCCGAGTCCAGGACGGACGGAAGGATACATAAAGCCATCCTTGAACTTCACTTCCTCGTCGATCACATCCTTGCGCCACGGCACATCATCGAACAAGGTCTCGTGGATGCAGTAGCCGGGCGTGGAAACGCCAAGCGCAAGCGTTACTGCGTTGGCGACGGGGCCGGACGGATTATGCGCACAGAACGGTATGTGATGGGCGTCGCATATGGCGGCAATCTGCTTCATGCCGGTAAGTCCGCCGGCATGCGACGAATCGGGCTGGAGATAGTCGCAGGCGCGCAGCTCGACGGCATCCATTATCTGCTGTGTGGTGAACAGACGTTCACCGCAGGCGATCGGTGTGCGTACGCGCGAACGGACATCGGCAAGCGCGCGCATCGTATCGGGAATAACCGGCTCTTCCACCCAGTAGGGATCAAACTCCTCCAGCGCATTGCACACGCGAAGCGCTGTGGGCACATCGAAACGTCCATGACATTCAATCAGTATCTCCGCCTTGCCCTCCGTCGCCTCCTTGACGGCGGCAACGCATCGCATCGCCTTCTTGAAATCTTCCGGCGGAAGCTGACGGTAGTTCTTTCCGAAAGGATCCCACTTAAGCCCCTTGAAGCCAAGCTCAACCGCCGACGTCGCCTTTGCCGCGAACTCTTCAGGTTCTTTCGCCCCGGCGAACCAGCAGTTGGCGTAGCAAGGGACGCACTCGCGGCATTTGCCGCCGAGAAGCTTCCACACTGGAAGATTGAGAGCCTTGCCCTTTATGTCCCAAAGCGCCATATCAACAGCCGAAAGCGCGCTCATCAGCACCGGACCGCCGCGCCAGTAGGCGTCGCGGTAGTTTTCATGGAATATCCATTCGGTGTCGAACGGATCCTTCCCGACAAGCGCATGTTCAATATCTTTCACGGCGCCGACAAGTGCGTTTTCCTTATATTCGAGCGTTCCTTCGCCGATTCCGTGAATGCCCTCATCGGTCATCACCTTCACGAACACCCAGTTTGTGCGATAGCAGTCGATCACAAAAGTCTTTATCTCAGTAATTTTCATTTCTCTTTACTCTTTCTCTTTACCCATCTTCCATTACCCATCTCTCATCTCCCATTACTCATTCCTCATCTCTTTCCCCCTCCACCACTTTATTCTTCTTGAAGGTGAAAAAGAAACTGAACATCATCAACAAGGCTGCAACCGCATAGAACGCAGCCATTATGCCGAACCCAATCTCAAAACCGCGGACACCAAACTTCTGCGACAGAGCACCCATCGCAACACCCGAAAGACCGCCAAAGAAGAATGCGATCATATTCAGGAGACCGACCGCCGTCGACCGGAACTGCGGCGGCACAACGTCAAACAGCGACGCATGGGTATTGACCTCAAAAAATCCGCGAAACACACCATACGCCGAAGCGGCCACAAGCAACGTCACAAACGATTGGGATAAGCCGATCCAAAGCAGCATTGGTGCGCCCAAAAGAAGTGCAGCTATCTGAAATCCAAGCCGGAAACGCGGCATCTTCGCCACAAACCGATCCGTCAGGACTCCGCCTACAAGGATCGCCCCAAACGCAAAGAGATGATGCCACAGCATTACCCCTTTCCCGGCTTCGCCCACATCAATGGCGAACTTCTCGGCGGCGAACTTCGGAGCCCAGAAAAGATATGCGTTGTTCACAAACACTATCGCTACAAAGCCCGCCGTTGCGCACAATGCGGAAGGATTGCAGAAATAAGCCCGAAGGGATTCACCCAAACCAATCCCTCTTTTATCTTCACTCTTTACCCTTTTCTCTTCGCTCTTTTCTCCCCTCTCACCATCTTTCAGCGTCCAGATGAACATGATGCCGAGAAGACACCCTACCGCGCCAAACGCAATGAACACGCTGCGCCAGGAGCCGAGGAAACCGAGCAGCCACGCAACCGCCAGCCCGGATACCATAAGCCCCACATACAAAGCAGCCTGATGGATCGAGAGTGCCAAAGAGCGGGTCTTCTTGTGATGCACCGCAATGAGCGCGTAGGCGCTGGGCGCATAGAAGCTTTCGCCGACGCCGGTGGCAATCGAACGGAAGAAGAGCGCACCCCAGAAACCGCCGATGAAGCCCATGCATACGGTCATCAGCGACCACGCGATCAGCGAAAGCGTTATCAGCCACTTGCGGGAACAGCGGTCGCCCACAAACCCGGCGACGACGGTCATGGCGGCAAGCGTCCAGGAAAGCGTCGTATTGATCCATCCGATTTGAACATCGGTAAGCCCGATATCCTTCTGGATCGGAATCGTAAGAAGACCGAAGAGAGCTCTGTCCGCCTGGTGGAAGAAGAACGCACAGCTCAGCATGGCTATCAACAGCCATTTATATGTCTTCTCTTTACGCATATCTCATCTTTCAAAAATCCACGTCTTCCGGCATGTGCTGGCAGCTGCACCCGGCATCGCATGTAACGATTTCGCCTGTCATGTTTGCGGAGTCGTCGGATGCGAGAAAAGCTACGACATTCGCAATGTCCGAACCGGACGCCTCTTTGCGGAGCGGACAGTTCAGGCGGCGGCGTGCGGCGATCTTCGGATCGAGCACATCCCAGCGCTCCGTATTGATGTAGCCGGGGGCACAGCAGTTCACGCGGATGCCGAGCGGCGCCAGATCGAGCGCGAGCGCCCGCACCATCGAGTTTATGGCTCCCTTCGAGGCGCAGTAGGCGGTGCGCTTGCGGATGGCGCGCCGGGCGGTGTTGGACGAAAGGAACACAACACAACCGCGGGATTCCTGTTTCATGAAGAAGCGGTTGCACGCCATCTGCGTAACCTGAAACGCGCCGATGACGTTCACGTTGAACACTTCGTGAAACCTGGCGGCATCCATCTCCAACGGTCCGCCGTGGCCGATTCCCTGATTTGCGGCGTTATTGACGAGAATATCAAGCCGCCCCGATTCACGTTCAATCGTATCGAAAAGCGCCGCAACCTGATTTGCATCCGAAATGTCACACATCTGAGATACAACGCATTCAAGACTGCGAGCCTTGAGCACTTCCATGCCCTTCGCGGTCGATTCATCGCTTAAGCCGCACATGAACACTTTCGCGCCTTCACGCACAAACTTTTCAACGATATCAAGTCCGGTATTCCGGTTGCCGCCGGTCACCAGCACTGTTTTTCCTTCAAATCTTTTCATAGTTGTTATCTTACCTTTTATGTGACGCAAATTATAACACCATTCTGAAAACACACGCCATCTGTTGCGCAAAAATAATATCTCCTTTTGCGAAACGAAGATATGCTATAATTCCCGTCGTTTTAACAGATCAGCAACATGGAAACGGTCCTTTATTTTCAATCTCCATCAAAAACCAGCACACCCGACAAGATAGCGGGAGCGCGCCGGCATGCGGCCATAGCAAATTGGCACATCCAGGTCTTGGAGGAATTACCTTCATCCAAATCCGTTCAAGCTCTTTGCGAATTCTGGAATCCGATCGGCGCCATTGTAGAATGCGGCGGAGGCTATCAGGACATCAATCCGGATGTTTTCAAAATACCCGTCGTTTATCTCGACCGCAACCCACTGACGCTCCCTGCGAATGTTTCCTGCATCAGCCATGATTCAGTTGCAACCGGACGGCTCGCGGCAAAGGAGCTGCTCGTCACCGGGCATCCGAACTTCGCATATGTACCCTATCCGCAGCCTCGATTCTGGAGCGACGACCGCGAACGCGGATTCAAGGAAGCCCTCAAGCTGAACGGCAAGACCTGCGCCGTTTTCAACGGCAAAGGCTCGCTGCAAAACATTTCATGGCAGATGTCGCTGCGAAAATGGCTGAACGCCATTCCGAAACCGTGCGCCATCTTTGCCGCCAACGACAATGTCGCTGCCGAAATACTGACCGCCGCCGCTCAGTCCGGCTTCGATGTTCCGCACGATATAGCGGTATGCGGAGTGGACAACTTTACCCCCGTCTGCGAACACTCCGCACCGACATTAACCAGCATCCAACCGGACTTTCTGCTTGCCGGTGAACTTGCCGCCCGAACACTTGACGATATCATCAGACGGGGAAATTCTAATTTCACTCCGGCACGGCTCACGTTCGGCCCGGCAGATATCATCCGCAGGACTTCCACCAGAACGTCAACCCGTTACGACCCGGAAGTGACCGCGGC